>NZ_JBFTMA010000105.1:0-9510 GCF_056396725.1 Bacillus sp. 05T31 | reverse complement strand
ATTTTGCACCGTATCAATTGTAAAGATTTCATCGGTTGCGAGAAGATGTTTTATGAAAGGGTGCCACTTTCCTTCAAGTGTTTCCAAGTTTAATAAAAAGAATTGAGGATTATGCTGCCTATGTGAATCTTCAGCGACATGTTTAAATAACTCAAAAACGATAACATTTGCTAACATTGCAGATGCAATTGGTGAGAAAGGTTCAGGTGGATTTTCACTTTGTAAAGTAGTTTCGTGTAGACGATGCCAAGCTGATTCCCAGCATTCTTCACGGTCTGCGGTTACGACGGGTCCAGCTAAACCAATTCTTGATAAGCAAATAGCTGGTATGAAATTTTTCTTAAACTCTCTACAAATAGTATGGATTGCTCTTAAACTTTCAATATCTCCAYTTTGGGAAACGTATAAAATCCAGTCGAAAGGCTCGAATACTTCATGTAAAGGGCGATCAATTGTAATATCTATTTCTTGAATAAGTACATTGTCATCATTTGCATATGCACGTTCGCTTAATTCGTGAATTCGATCGTAGTTTGTTTTAGCACGATCTGTAACAAGATAATGGAATGTAGGTAAACCAGATTCTAATAAAGAAGAAACTAGGGAAGTAAGCATATCGCCAGAACCAATTATAAGCACATTTGCTGCGCGGTACGTTTCGAATTTTAAAGCGCCTGAATGGGAATCAGCTTCTAAAAACTCAATTTGCGAAGCATATCTGTCGAGTAATGCACTGTTTAATTCGTGGGGAGCATCTTGGCTTACATCACGAACGAAACCATTTTCATATAAAATCTCTCCAATTTCAAATACACGATTTTGATAGGGGAGAGGGAGACCATCGGTTATTTCTGTTAAAGAATGATTACCGTTAAACATAGGCATTAATTTCTCAATCCAGTCATAAATCCCATCACCATCCATACGGAATGAACTGGAGTTATTTCGAAAGTAAACACCCCCGTTTGAATCGGGGAGGAAGAAAGTATCCTTATTTGCTTTAAGTTTTGCATGAACTGGAAGGTTATTCATGTTTATCCCCCTTACGTTTTAGGCATACATTATTAGTCTATGTAGTGTGATTTGTCCCATATGAACATAATGAAAAAAGGCTGTAGAATGATTCATTCTACAGCCTTTAATAGATTAATAATCTATCAACCTTCTAATAATAATGATTTTGGATCTTCAAGCATATCTTTAACAGCAACAAGGAAGCTAACTGCTTCTTTACCATCAACAATACGGTGATCGTAAGATAGTGCAAGGTACATCATTGGACGGTTTTCCATACGCTCTGCATCAATTGCAACTGGACGTACTTGGATTTTATGCATCCCTAGAATACCTACTTGTGGACTATTTAGGATTGGTGTCGACATTAGAGAACCGAACACACCACCATTTGTAATTGTAAATGTACCACCTTGTAGCTCTTTTAATGAAAGTTTATTATCGCGTGCTTTCAGACCTAAATTACGAATCTCGCTTTCAATTTCAGCGAAGTTCAATTGGTTAGCATCGCGTACAACTGGAACAACTAATCCATCTGGAGCTGCTACTGCAATACCGATATCATAGAATTTTTTAATGATAAGCTCATCGCCTTGAATTTCAGCATTTAATAATGGGAACTGTTTTAATGCTGCAACAACTGCTTTTGTGAAGAATGACATAAAGCCAAGACGTACATCATGTTTTTTCTCGAAAGCATCTTTGCGTTCTTTACGTAATTCCATGATTGCACTCATATCAACTTCGTTAAATGTAGTTAACATTGCAGATGTTTGTTGAACTTCTACAAGACGTTTTGCAATTGTTTGACGGCGGCGGGACATTTTCACACGCTCAACTGGTTTTTCGAATTCAGTTTTTGCAACTGGAGCCGGACTTTGTTTTGGAGCAGCTGGTGCTTCTTTTGGMGCTGCAGCGTGAGCTTGTACRTCATGTGGTCTCACRCGTCCAAGTGGATCTGTGCTACGTACGTCGTTTAAGTCGATTCCTAATTCACGAGCCATTTTGCGAGCAGCTGGTGATGCGATAGGACGATTTGTATTTGGTAAACCTTGCAACGCTTTATTTTGTTCAGCACTTGGAGCTTCTGCTTTCGGTGCCTCAGTAGTTTCTTGTTTTGGTTGCTCAGCCAATGGAGCTGGTGTACTTACTGCAACTGCTGCGCCGTTTGCATCTAAAATTGCGATAGTAGCGCCAACTTCAACTGTATCTCCAGGTTCGCCTAGTAACTTCGATACAATACCTGAATCTTCTGCAATGATTTCTACATTGACTTTGTCAGTCTCAAGCTCAACAACGCTGCCGCCTTTCTCAACTCTGTCGCCTACGTTGATAAGCCATTGTGAAATAGTTCCTTCTGAAATAGATTCTGCAAGCTCAGGTACTTTAATTTCGATCATTTTAAATGTCCTCCCCTTATTTGCCTAACGGTGTGTTTTGTCTTCTTTAATCTTCGGTAATCTCCATGTATTAGCTCGACCTTGGGCAGAATATCTGCCCAAGCTGAGCTAGTGAAATTCATTGTTACTTTCAGTTGCTGAAAACTTCAATTTCTTGTTTATCTTGACGGAAGTTGTACTTCACATCTAAAGCGTGTGCAACGATTAGTTCTTGCTCAGCTTTGTGAGCGAATGGATCGCCACCAGATGGGCTAGAACGATCCGGGCGTCCAATGTAACCTGTTTTCACTTTATCCCCAGCTAGTTCGAACAGGATTGGAGCCATGTAATGCCATGCTCCCATATTACGAGGTTCTTCTTGAACCCAAATGATTTCTTCTAAGTTTTTAAAGCGTTTAATAATAGATTGAACTTTTTCAGCAGGGAATGGGTACAACTGCTCGATACGAACCATATGAACTTCATCTAGGCTGTACTCATGCTTACCACTTTCGATTTCTGCTGCTAAGTCAATTGCCATTTTACCTGTACTTAAAACAAGGCGTTTTACTTTGTTTGGTTTCGCACCAAGGTTTCCTTGTTCTAAAGCAGGTTGGAAACGTCCTTCACTTAACTCACTACCTGTAGAAAGTGTAAGTGGGTGACGTAATAAGCTTTTCGGCGTCATAATTACTAATGGTCGAACAGCCTCTGTTCCTAAGATAGATGCTTGACGGCGCAAGATATGGAAGTATTGTGCTGCGCTCGTTAAGTTTGCAACTGTCCAGTTGTTCTCAGCAGCTAATTGTAAGAAACGCTCTGGACGTGCACTAGAATGCTCCGGTCCTTGACCTTCATAACCGTGTGGTAATAGAAGAACTAAACCTGATTTTTGACCCCATTTCGCTCTTCCTGCTGAAACATATTGATCAAATAATGCTTGCGCAGTATTTGAGAAGTCACCATATTGAGCTTCCCACATCACAAGAGTTTCTGGAGCAAATACGTTATAACCATATTCGTAACCAACAACAGCGGCTTCTGATAACGGACTGTTATGAACAGAGAATGATGCGTTAATGTTCGGTAAACGATGTAATGGTGAATATGTTTCGTTTGTATCAGTATCGTGTAATACGATATGACGATGCGCAAATGTACCACGCTGTGAATCTTGACCAGTTAAACGAATTGGCGTACCTTCTTGYAAAATAGAAGCGAATGCTAAMGATTCAGCAAGTGCCCATTCAATTTTACCGTTCTCTTCWAGAGCATCTTTACGGCGCTCAAGAATTTTCTTCACTTTTGGATATACGTTAAAGCCTTCAGGCCAAGATAATAGTCCTTCATTAATTGCACGAAGCGAGTCAATTGAAACACCAGTGTCAATYGRCTGGATTCCTTTTGCAACAACCTCTGGAACTTTAACGTGAATTGTTGCAGCACTCGTATCAGCTGGTGGCACTTGTGCGTATTCAGCCTTTAATTCCTCTTGTATAAACTGAGTAATTGTTTCAACCTCATCTGCATCCAGAACGCCAGCAGATTGTAATTGATCTGCATAAATTGCTCTTACAGTTGGGTGATTTTTAATTTTTTTGTACACTTGTGGTTGCGTAACTGCTGGATCATCCATTTCGTTATGACCATATCGGCGGTAACCGATTAAATCGATTAAGAAGTCCTTTTTGAACAGCGTACGATATTGGATCGCAAGGTTTGCAGCAGCAAGACAAGCTTCCGGATCATCAGCATTTACGTGAACAATCGGAATATCGAAACCTTTTGCAAGGTCGCTTGAATATTTAGTAGAACGAGAATCATAGCTATCAGTCGTAAAGCCGACTGCATTATTTGCGATAACATGGATCGTTCCGCCAGTTTGGTATGCATTCAATCTACTTAAGTTGAGTGTCTCAGACACAACACCTTGACCAGGGAATGCAGCATCACCATGAACTAAAATTACGAATGATTTTGTAGTATCTTGTTCTGGAAGACCAGATTTTTTACGATTCTCTTGAGCTGCGCGTGCGAAACCTTCAACAACAGGGTTAACGAACTCAAGATGACTCGGATTATTTGCTAATGTAACACGAGTGCTAACTTCTTCATTACCAACGACTTGTTCTCTACCTAAATGGTATTTCACGTCGCCAGTCCAGCCAGCATTTGCCACTGCACCTTCTATTTTTGCATGTTTGAATTCTGCAAACATGTGATTATATGGCTTTTCTAATACGTGAGCGAGTACGCTTAGACGACCACGGTGAGCCATACCAATCATGACATCTTCAACGCCGCCTTTAGCACCTTCTGAAACAATTTCATCTAGTACAGGTACAAGCATATCAACGCCCTCTATTGAGAAACGTTTTTGACCAACGAATGTTTTATGCAAGAATTGCTCGAAACTTTCAACAGCAGTTAAACGTTTTAAAAGAGCAGTTCGTTTTTTATTTGATAATGGTTGACGCAATGAATTTGATTCCACCATTTGATGCAACCACGCGCGTTCTTCACTATCTTGTATATGTGAGAATTCATAAGCTAAAGATTTTGTATAAACGTCTTTTAATCTATGAATTACATCAAGTGCAGTGTGAATACCCTCTGGTGCATTTTGCCATACTGTTTTTGCTGGAATCGCTTTCAAATCAGCATCGCTCAGTTCGTTCATTGTTTTCTCGATAAGTGATTGTCCATTTGCAGCATCTTCCATCGGATTAATGTGAGCCAATGTATGCCCGAAAGAACGAATCTGTTCAACAAGTTGAACGACTTTAAGAATCTTTTCAATGTTCCCTGTGTTTTGAGGAGAAAAATGTGTTGCTGTGTTGTCCCCTGTTACGACATCATCTTGAAACGAAGGAGCTCCAAAAATTTCAAAAAGCTCTTGTAATTCCGGATCAACAGAACCTGCTCCAGTTACGTAAAGATCATACTGTTCAATAACATAACCAAGRTTCGGACCATGGAACTTGGCCCAAGGGTTTGTCGTTGTATTCTTCCTCGTCATTTGTTTAAACCTCCCAATGCATATAATCCTTTTTCCATACAAAAAGGTGCATTTTGCTCTTTTTCAATAATTGATGAACTAATAATTAATGTAATTGTTATCTTTACTCTTATGTTATTACAATAATTTACATAATACCAAACACTATTACTTATCTGTTTTGTAAAAAAACATTCACAATAACTTATCACCCAAGTTAATCTTTCATGTTATAAAGTAATTTTACAGAAAAATGGGGTGGATATATTTGGTATACCTACATTAATAACTATAATTGCTGAATTTAAATATAAGTATAACTATCAGAATGTTTCGATAAACTTTAGTTCGAATTATGTATATTGAAATAATAAGCGCTTCCATTGATATTATACAACAATATAACGGAATATAGTATAAAAAATAAAAAATTATGAATTTACCATAAACTTTATATCGATAGTGTTAAATATTGAAAGGAAAATGAAGGATTTCTACAAAAAAAGTGGCTATACATAAAAAATGCTTCATAAACCGTTAGTTTCTATAAATATGGCGAAAAACAACGTAAAAATAATAGCGCACATCACCCAATAAGGAGAAGAATGAAATATTTTAAAAGGATAAAACAAATATGGAGATATTAAATTTTCACAAAAGCGGGGAGGAGATATAGTAACGGCTATATACATTGTTCCATGTTTCATTTCAAAATAGACGTGCTGAATTTGAAAAAGTTTCTTCTATATAAATAGAATGAAAAATAGACGAAATGAATGTAAAGGAAACTTGACGTAAAGTTTCCTTTACATATATACTCGGTATAAGGAAGGAGGGAGAAATTTCCTTGGAAAATAAAATGGTCGAATACCGAAAAAAATTTGGATTATCTCAAGAAAAATTGGCTGAGAAACTTGGAGTTTCCAGACAAACCATCATTTCAATTGAAAAGGGAAAATATGATCCATCACTTCCGTTAGCATTTGAAATAGCAAAAACATTTCAGACAACGATAGAACATGTATTTATTTATGAAGGAAAGGAAGAGGGGGAATAAAGATGAACTATTCACAAAAGTACTTCGTTATGATGGGAATTATTTTTCTATTTATGAGTGGATTTATGATATTAACAGGTATAATGACGCATTCTGCACCRCCGGCTCCAACGTATACATTGCTTGCGATGATGATTATGTGTTTTTGCTTAAGTTACTTACACCCGCAATTTAAAGAAAAAGATGAGCGAATGAAACTTATTCGTTATAAAGGAATGTTCTTCAGCTTTTTTGCATTAACCGCATATTATCTTCTTTTCTCTTTCGGCTTAAACTTAAAAATAATTACACTATCTGCTACTGAACTATTGAACATACTTATGGCACTTACGATGAGTACAGTTTTTATATCGTTTGTTGTTTTATCGAAAAGATATTAAGATGTAAAAGAGAAAGGAAGATTAACATATGCAAATGATGTATGCTTTTGGCATGGGGCTTGTATTATTTTTAGCGGTATTCTTATTTATTCGTAAAGACGTTCAAGGCGGGACGTTAACGAAAAGAGGATTTTATAAAATGATCGGCTGTTTAGTTGTTATGTTTATAGCGATTATCGTAATGATCGTTCTAATTAATAAAACATTATAGAATTTAAAAACGGAACCTTACTTTATAGTAAGGTTTTTCTATTTGAAATTAATACTAAAAAATACCATAAAAACTATTTAGTGACTATATTTCCTATTATATAATCCAATAAAATGATAGATAAGGAGAATAGTATATGAACAAAAAAACTATCTTCTTTTTATTAACATGTCTACTACTTATAGCTAGTATTACTTATATAATATGTAACAAACGAGAACAAGTGCCACCTATGTTAGTATGGGAGGGCCAGGAATACTACGTTACGGATGAACCTGCCAAAATAGAAGAAGTAGGGCAAAAACTTGGCGAAGTAACAAAGAAAATTGAAACAATCAAAGAGCCTACTAAAGATAGTGAATCCAACGTATTAGAAGAAAAAACAGAAGTATTTGAAATGATTTTAGAAGAAGAGGATGAAAGGCCGCCCATATTCGTAAAAGAACCTAATAGTGAAGAATATAGAGGAGAAAGGCTGATGTTAAAACAAGTATTATAATAATGGAGAAACAAATTTTTAATAGAGAGTAGTGAGCGTTATGAGATGGAAAGCAGGAACGTTTGAAAAAATAGAAACGAATGATTTATCTATTGAGCAGCTTAAATGTGCCTATAAGTTGTTTTAAAGTACATAACGAAAATTTTTTCAAAGAAATACCTTATAAAAATATTGAAATATGCAAAATTGCATATTGGTTATTCTGAATCTTATGCTAACCTTATAATGAAAAATATAACATTTGTTGGTAATGAATGATTTTTGAAGGAAATAAGTTATTAAAAAAGATTCCATACAGGAAATTTGTTGAAATTTCAGATGTTACAAATGTTATCTTATTTTTAATGTCTGATAAAAGTGATGCCATTAGAGGGCAAAATATTGTGGTTGACTATGGATATACAATTGTATAAATAAATCATCTTGGGAATTAAGGGTGTGGATAATGAGTTTACTAATTAAAGATTTAACAAAGAAATTTGACGAGCATGTTGCAGTGAATAATTTGAATATCGAGATACCAAAAGGTGAAATATTTGGATTCTTGGGCGGGAATGGAGCAGGTAAAACAACTACATTTCGAATGATACTTGGACTTTTATCGAAATCAAGCGGGACCATTTCATGGAATGGTAAACCTATAAATTATGGTGTTACGGATAAGATTGGGTATTTACCAGAAGAACGTGGTCTTTATGCGAAAATGACTGTCAAAGAACAAGTTAATTTTTTTGCAAAACTAAAGAACATGAAAAGTAAAGATGCAGAAAAAGAACTTCACTATTGGCTGGAGCGTTTTAATATAACTGAGCATCTGAACAAGAAGGTAGGAGAACTTTCTAAAGGGAATCAGCAAAAAATCCAGCTGATAACAGCGATTATACATAAGCCTGAACTCTTAATTTTAGATGAACCATTTAGTGGTTTAGACCCAGTAAATGTTGAAATGTTAAAAGACGCTGTTCTTGATATGCAAAAACAAGGGTCGTCGATTCTTTTTAGTTCACATCGTATGGAACATGTGGAAGAGTTATGCCAACACATTYGTATCATGCACA
The DNA here is from genome assembly GCF_056396725.1 of Bacillus sp. 05T31. NCBI lineage: Bacteria > Bacillati > Bacillota > Bacilli > Caryophanales > Bacillaceae > Bacillus > Bacillus sp. 05T31. Next base: position 914 of record NZ_JBFTMA010000105.1, on the reverse strand, counting down.
AAGGAGTACCTGTTGTTCAGGGTGACATTGCCAAAATTAAAAGTGATTTTGGTAAAAAGAACGTTGTAATCGTTGGCGATCATGACTTTGAACATTTGAAAGAAATAAAAGGTGTAGAAAGTATGAAGAAACGTAAAAATGCAGTTACCCTTAAAATTTCATATGAAGAAGTTTCGCATGTTTTATTTAAAGAGATAACGAAATTAGGTTATGTTAAAAAGTTTGCAGTAGAAGAGCCTACATTAAATGACATCTTTATTGAGAAAGTAGGTGCACAGCATGAATAGTTTCTGGACGATTTTTTTACAAAACTATAAATCTAAGGTAAAAGCTACATCATATATTGTTATTACAATCATGATTTCTATGTTAATTATAGGAATGATGAATTTTGAAAAAATTTATAACTATTTTGTAGGTAACGAGGAAGAGCAAGTTGTCGTTGTTACAGAAAAAGAAGAATTATATACAACAATTCAACAAGTGTTTAAAAATGTCGATAGTAAGATACATGTTAAACATAGTACGGATAAACAAAAAGCAGAATCAGGTGTTAAAGATGGTGATTATACATATGCAATCGTTGTAGAGGAATTGGATAATAAGCAACTAAAGGCTACGTATATAACTGAGACAGATACAAATCAGCAAGATGTTAGTAAGGTTCAAACGATTTTATCTCAAATACAATCTTCTAATTTCGCGCAGCAATTAAATCTATCACAAGATGAATTAAATGTGTTAACAATACCAGTAGAAATTCATACCAAAACTATATCAGATAAGGTTAAAGATGGAAAACATACAGAGGGTGTAGGGATTTTAATTAATACCTTTATCATGCTAAATTATTTAATGATATTATTGTATGCTGCACAATTAGCTACAGATGTTGCAACAGAGAAATCTTCTCG
>NZ_JBFTMA010000104.1:0-11659 GCF_056396725.1 Bacillus sp. 05T31 | reverse complement strand
ATGTCTAATCCTCCAGTGGATGAGTTGATTTATAATTTTAAAACCCCAGAAGGTGGGGATATCCAGGGACGTGTCATGCTTACGGCACTGGAAGGAAACTCTAATCTTCCTGGCGATCGCTTTGAATTTGGTCCCAATCGTTCGTCGCTTTCGGTGATATCTGGGCCGAATAATCCTGGAAATAATTTTTTTGCGTCGCAGATTAACGATGATCTAGGAAATTTAGATACTAGTGGAACTGCTGGAACGCTCAATAAGCCTCTTGGATCAGATGGATTTGGCGTACGATCGGGTTGGGATATCACGAATGTAGATATTTCTCACACGTTGCATCATAGTCAAACCGAGGCAATCGCCCGTATTGCGACGGCGCAAGATACCTATTTGGTGAGTGGATATGGAGTACAGATTGACGCCAATAGCCCAATCGTAAAAATGAATAAGTCGGGGGATAAAAAACAAGCTGTAGTAGGTGAAATAGTAACTTACACTTTGGAAGTAAAAAATGATGGCTATGTAGATGCGACTAATGTGATTCTTCAGGACTACTTAGATCCAGAACTTGAATATTTACCAGATAGTTTACGAATCAGAGGCGCGGCATGGCCAGGACAAGATATTGCTAAGGGTGTGAACATTGGTACTTTGGCTGTAGGAGAAACAGTCCTCATCACGTATCAAGCGAAAATCATGAAAGAGCCTGATGATAAAGTGGTGCATAATCAAGCATCGATGATCTTTGATTTTCAGAGTAGACCAGATTTACCTATTTCGACAGCGACGAGTATTAGTAACAAACCTGGGATTGAAGTGATTGAGCCACCTACCTGTGAAGAAGGGAAAAATCAGATTATCCAAACGATTGCTGAGGCGGAACAAAGCATTGCTAGGATTATGCGGGCAGAAGCAGAAAAAATTGAAGTAGCTGCTCGTGCGTTTGGAGATAAGAAAATAGGAGTCCAAGATCTCWTCGCTGTCAATGAAAGTGTGGAGGATATGTTAGACAGCCTAATCGTACTAGAATCAGTGCTTAAAGATAAACTCGCTGTTACCCAAGAAATTTGTGATTTTTGCTCATAACATCCATATATAATTTGATTCGATGATGGAAAGGGTGATGAAATATGTCTCAAAGTCGGGGGTATGTAAATATGAAAACTGAGGCGAATAGATTAATGGAGGATAGTCTGAAGATGGAAATAAATAAAAAAGTAAACAAAAATGAGGCAAAAGTAAAAGATAGGATTAAGCTAGGAATGGTAGGAACAGGAGAACTGATTGAAGTGACATTTCAAGCGAAAGTAATCAATATTCCTCCAGATGAGCTAGTGAAAAATAAAGCCACCTTAAATTATGAATTTGAAAGTGCTTCTGGATCGCCTATCAAAAAAGGAGAAGCAGCCAGTAATATAACAGAGACAAAAGTGATTGTGCGTCCTCCTACTAACTGTGAGAACAATCAAAGTACCATTGAATTTTCAATTAAACAGGAAGAGAAGGCCATTCAGGAGTTACTGGATGCAGAAGCAGAAAAAATAAAGACGGCAAATCAAGCCTTTAATAGTGGCAGGATTACAAAAAATGAACAGAATTTGATTATTCAGAGTGAAAATAGTGTTTCTCAAACATTATCTACATTGAAACAAGAACTACAGAACAAGAGAAATACGATTCAGGATTTATGTAGTGGTTGTAAGTAGAGAAGAAGAGGATGTCTTACTTTTTCTCAGATGCTTTTGAAAAATAGGGAATCTGATTCATCACTAATAAGGTATGAATTACAGAAAAGAAAGGGAGAGGCACATGTCTAATTTTCCGAAAGTGAGTATAGAAAAGGAAGTAGACAAAATTGATGCGGTGGTAGGAGATATTCTAACATATACGTTTACCATTTCCAATGATAGTCTAATTGATGTTACTAATTGTCATTTTAAGGATTTTCTATCAGAAGAGGTGCAGTTTGTCCCGAATAGTGTGGAAATTGACGGTGAATCAAAACCTGGTGAAGATCCAACGAAAACGATTGTACTTGATAGACTATCCATTGAAGGGCCTATCATCATTACATTTAAAGTTGAAGTGATTAAACCTCATTCTAGTGGAGTGATTAGGAATAAAGCTTACATGGGCTCTCAGTATTCAGGTGGTTATGTAGATGCGGTCAGTAACGAAGTACAAACCAATGTGCCAGCAGGACGAACAACCTGTGAATGGTCACGTGACTTAATCATTCATTCCATCGCACAAGAGGAAAAAGGCCTAGCCACGATTCTTTACATGGAAGGCGAAAAGATTCAAGCAGCAATTAATTCATTCCGAGGTGGCCGGATTAAAGTGACGGATTTGCTAGCAATTAACAAGAGTGCAAAGAAAGCAGTTCAGCAAATTGCTAATCTGGAAAAAGAGTTGAAGAAAAAGTTAGATCAAGTTAAAGACCTATGTTGTGGTTGTAAGTAGGGATAGGAATAGATAAATAGAGAAAGGGTGAGAATCATGGCGTTTATTCAGCGATATTCAACCACGACTAACGGAGCGGTTACTTTTACTGGCAACACACTGGGTCTAAGTAATACCAATATCAGTTATACAGATATTGGTGCATTTATCACATTAGATTTGTCTAAGCAGGTACCAGGATATCCTGCAGGTACCACACTGGATTGGAAAGAAAATGCTTCTGCTGCACAGCTTCGCTTACCAACGGGAAGCATAGTATTATATGCAGAGTTAATTTGGGGTGGATCAACAAAAACGAGTACCGAGGATGTGACGAGTGAAATAGATCGGGCCATAACGTTAATCTCGCCAAAAGGGAGTACCCTCATTACGCCAGATCCGACTACGAGTCAGCAAGTAGCTCAGGCGAACCAAATATTTTATGTTCGCTCTGCCAATGTTACTAGTTTTATAGATGCAGGTGGGGCTGGTAATTATACTGTCAGTGGTGTACCAGCGACAGTACAAAGATATAAAGGGAACAACGTGGGGGGATGGACTTTATCTGTGGTTTATAAAGATCCTACACTGCCTCTTCGAAATATGAACATTCATGTCGGAACAGCATCGATTGAGAAAACGGGATCAGTAAGCCAGAAAATTTCTGGCTTCTCTACGCCTGAACTTGGTGATGTCAAAGCAAGATTGTTGCTAACCGCAATGGAAGGAGATTCAAAGATTCCAGGAGATCAGTTACTTTTTGGAAAAGATGCTTCTTCTTTAAAGCCCATCTCAGGTCCCAATAATCCGATTGACAACTTCTTTGCTTCACAAATTAATGATGATGCAGGGAATCTAGATACGAGTGGTACCTATGGGAATGTAAATGTCACACCAGGAAGTGCCGGACCAGCAGTTCGTTATAATTGGGATATTACCAATGTGGACGCTTCTACAGCTATGGAGAACTCACAAACGGAGGCATTAGTTCAACTGACTTCGAAATCAGATGGTTATATCGTGACAGGTCTGGGTGTTCAAATTGATGTGAATAGTCCAGAAATTAAAATTAATAAAGAAGTAGATAAAGAAGCAGCTATCGTGGGTGAAATCCTTACTTACACTCTATTAATTGAAAACAGTGGAATGACCGAAGCACAAAAAACTATTTTAAAAGATACTCTTCCACCAGAATTAAAGTTTGTTGAAGGCAGCTTACAAGTCGATGGCGTTCCTATACCTGGTGGAGATCCGACAAAAGGAGTAGACATTGGTTCCATATCTATCGAAGGACCGACGGAAGTTACCTTTCAAGCCTTAGTATTAAAAGTGCCACCAGACAATAGAGCGGTGAATAAAGCTACTGTCGTGTATGATTTCCAAAGTGCCCCAGGCTTACCGGTCTCTTCAGGTACAGCAGATAGTAATGAAGCCATTACGGTCATTCGAAAAGTAGAGGTAGAGGTAGTGAAACGGCAAGACATGTCAGTTTATGTCAAGGCAGGTAACATTATAACCTATACCATTGAAGTTGCTAATACAGGTGATACACAACTGACCGATGTCGTAATTGAGGATCAAATTCCAAATGGAACGAAGTTGGTTCCAGGCAGTTTACAGATAGATGGGCGCCCTCTCTCAGGCAATATAGAAAGTGGCGTGAATATTGGTACGGTAGAGCCCGGGACGACGACAAGAGTCACCTTCCAAGTGTTGATTGATAACCCAGTGCCTAAGAAAGTGACAAACAAAGCAAAAGTTGATTATAAATATAAGCTTATTCCTGATGGACAAATTTATCGTAAAGTAGAAATGACGAATGAAGTGACAGCTATTCACGAAAGCAATTGTAAAGAAGCACAGAAGAAAATCGTGACAGGTATTGGAGAAGCTGAGTTAGCGGCTGCAGGAGTAATCGTAGCAGAAAAATTAAAAATACAAGATGCAATTCGGGCCTTCAACGAAGGGAAGCAGAGTGCAGAAGAATTACTCAATGAGAATGAACAGTTGACCCACAAACTAACAAAAATAATTTTAGACGAAAAATTGCAACAAGATACATTGCAAAAAGCAAAAATACTTTGTTGCGATGGTATTGAAGGGATTGACTACAGTGGTGTCTATATCATCAAAAATAAAGGAAGTCAAAAAGTATTAGATATATCTAGCGCCTCAATGGATAATGGTGTAAACGTCCAACAATGGGATTATAACGGCGGAGATCATCAAAAATGGGAACTAGAGAAGATGGCAGATGGGTATTATAAAATCAAAGCAGTTCATAGTGGGAAATTGCTTACTGTGTCCGGAGCTTCAAACAGTGATGGTGCGAATGTAGAACAATGGGAAGACATTGGTGGAGATAATCAAAAATGGAAAATCGAAAAAAATTCGGATGGAACGCTTAAATTGATAGCTAAGCATAGCGGCCAATTACTTGATCTGAAGAGTAGTATACAAAACAATGGTGCTAATATTCAACAATGGCCAGACAATGGTACAGATGCTCAATGTTGGGAATTGACAAAATTAAAATAATACTTTTTATAAAATAAAGTATGTGTTTCGATATAGTAGCACAAAGTAGAAGTATTTGCTTTTAATAAAAACTGTAGAATAAACTTTAAAAAGAAAAGACATGAGTCATTGAAAAGTATAGACTCATGTCTTTTTTGTGTTATGGTGTAAAAAATTATTTAATAGAAGAAATCGAAAATACATTTGATGAGGTAATCTTTTTAAAAGACGGAAATATTGTATTACATGAAAACGTAGAGGAAATTCGTTTTCATCAAGGTAAAGCAGTACATGAGTTGTTTAGGGAGGTTTTTGAGTAATGAATTCACTTTTATAGAGGTATCGTGGATTCTTTAGATGTATGAAAATAAAAACTTAAGACTATTCAAATTCCAACCCTCTTATTGATGGGCGTAATGATTGGTACCATGATACCTCAAACAGGATTATATATCATTGTAATGCTATTAATGATATTGTTTACAACCACTTGGGTTACCATGAATCGACAAATTCACAGTCAACCTATAGAGTAGAATCTGCTCCCTTATTTTTGGGTGTGAGGCAAAGCATGGAGAGAAGAGTATTTCCTAAAAAAGTGCTCCTAGATAAATCTAGGAGCACTTTTTTGGATGTAGTTACTGGTTTTATTGGATGGTGAACACCAGCAGTTAGATAATAACTTATGAATGTGAACTACTCACCACTTAGCAAAGCTTGAAGTGGGAGCTTCTCAGTTCCACGATGAAAGTAACCTTTCGTCTCCCTGAGCTTTACTTCGGGGTGTTCCACCCCTAGATGTCCAACGCTTGAGGAAGGAGAATTCTTTCGGGGAATTCGTTAAAACATACTCCAGCCTTCTTGTGCGGAAAGTAGTTCTAGTATTTTAAAACCAGCTATACTATTTCCGTTAGCATCTAGAGCGGGTCCAAAAATACCAATTCCCATTTCTCCTTTTACGCATCCGAATATCCCACCGGCAACCCCACTCTTGGCGGGTATTCCGACGCGAATTGCAAATTCACCAGATTCGTTGTACATGCCGCATGTGACCATAAATGTTTTACAAATTTTTGTTATATGTTCCGGAACGATTTGTTTTTTTCTATATGGATCATATCCATCCATTGCAAAAATCAAACCAATCCGTGCTAAATCAATGCAGTTTACCTCAATTGCGCATTGACGTGTGTATAAGTCCATTAACGCCTCTACATCGCCATTGATAATGTTATTTTGTTTCATATAGTAGCAAAGAGAACGATTCAAGTAAGCTGTTTCTAATTCAGAGCCGGCTACTTTTGAAGAGTAATTAATCGTAGAATTGTCCGTAATATCACGCACAAAGGAAAGAATCCGTTCCATCTTCTCATCATTACTATCCCCTGTTAGTATACTTGTAATCGCTAGTGCTCCTGCGTTAATCATTGGATTGAGTGGTTTAGAAGGGTTAGCTGTTTCTAGTTTTATAATAGAATTAAAAGGGTCCCCAGTTGGCTCCATTCCAACTTTAGAAAATACATACTCTTCGCCACGCTCTAAAAGTGCAAGTGCAAGCGTAATTACTTTTGAAATACTTTGAAGGGTAAAAAGCGTTTGGGAGTTCCCAGCATGGATATAATCTGTTTCTTTATGATAAATTGCAATCCCTAAATCATCTGGATTTGCATTTCTTAGTTCTGGGATATAAGTAGCCAGTTTCCCTTTTTTTGTATATGATTGTACTTGCTCTAGTAATTGTTCTAGGTTATTTGTTTGAATACAGTGCATAACTAATACGTCCTTTTCCTTTTTATTAAATGTATTCTCTCTAATTCATCTGAAGGTTAATAAAATTTTTGGTGAAAAGGATAGATATTGTCTGAAATATTATAAACGTGCAAGTTCATAATTTCCTATTTCCACAACTTTTTAGTTGTGTTCATATAATCTGTATTTAATAAACGACCTGAATAAAGGTGCATCTTCGGTATTCTAAAAATTGACTCCTCTGTATTTAAGAAAAGATTTTTGTTATCCAATCTTTTCTTGGGTGCTTTCGCTGTTCCAGCATTCAGTATTATTTAAATTAGGAATATTAGTTGCATAGAAAATCGGATCTTTTCCGGCTTTCTTTTGCCTTATATAATCTTTGAGGGCGGAGAAAGCATATTTTCCAAGGAGGATGATTGCAATTAGGTTGAAAATGGCCATAATCCCCATGAATAAATCTGCAATATCCCAMACAATTTKAACCRTTGCTATAGAACCTAGCATTACCATACCAATTACCGAAATACGATATATCAGTAATAATGTCTTACTACCACTTAAGAACTCAATGTTTGTTTCCCCATAATAATAGTTCCCAACGAGAGAACTAAAGGCAAATAGAAAAATAGCTATTGCTACAAAGGTAGGTGCCCATGGTCCAATATGAGTTTTTAATGCTTCTTGTGTTAATTGAATCCCATTCAGGTCTGTAGCATTGTGCATATCGGATAGAAGGATCATAAATGCAGTACAACTACAAATTATTAGTGTATCCGTAAAAACACCAAGCGTTTGAATAAATCCTTGTTTAACAGGATGTGTAACATTGGCAGTCGCAGCTGCGTTTGGCGCACTTCCCATGCCAGCTTCATTTGAAAATAAACCACGCTTTACTCCTAGAAGAATCGCAGCACCAAGCCCTCCGCCTACAACTTCCTTAATACCAAAAGCATGCAGCAAAATTTCTTTTAATAAAATAGGAACTTGCGTAATATTTGTAATAACCACAAATAGTGCAACACCAACATAAAGAATCGCCATAAATGGTACAATCATTTCTGCGACACGAGCAATCCGTTTTACGCCTCCAAAAATGATTAGTGCTATCAAACCTACTAGTATACAGCCGACAATTGTAGGCTCTAGGTTGAATGCGTTTTCAAATGCTAGTGTAACCGTATTCGCTTGAACAGCATTAAACACAAGACCAAAGCAAACTGTAATTAAAATTGAGAAAACAACTCCCATCCAGCGTTTATTTAATCCTTTTTCCATATAGTAAGCTGGACCGCCTCGAAATTTATTTCCATCTTTTACTTTGTATATTTGAGCAAGTGTACTTTCAACAAATGCAGAAGCTCCTCCAATTATTGCGATAAGCCACATCCAAAATATTGCACCGGGTCCGCCGGTGGAGATCGCAATGGCGACACCAGCTAGATTTCCTGTACCAACGCGAGAAGCTGTACTCATGCAAAATGCTTGAAAAGAAGAAACTCCATTTTTTTCTTTTTGTGCTTTACGAGTTGAGGAACTTGCACCATCACTAAGTAAGCGAATCATTTCACCAACATAGCGAAATTGTACAAACCTTGTTTGAATTGTAAAATAGCATCCAACCCCAATTAAAAGAGCAATTAGGATGTAACCCCATAAAAATTCATTTGTAATTCCAATGAATTTGTGGATGGGAGTGATTACATCTTTAATAAAATCCATATGCTTACTCCTCCTTATTCTAATGAATATATATTTATTTAAAAAGACGTGGATTCAGTATGACAAAGAAAATAAGTGGAAACATGATGTGCAAAGATTATTTTATCTTTTTCCGACAGAACACTTCCTCCTCAATTTGTGTGAAGGTGTGATAGCACCAGCAGGTAGGCGGGAGATAAATGTCGGATGGCGTAAGTCAAAACGGTTGCTACAATATACTTGTACAGATTGCTCTTTGAAAACTGAAGATATAAGGTTGGTTGCAGAAAAATCGTTGCAATCGTAAAATCTTCAACGTTCCATCGTCCCACGCTTGCCGAAGTTGCGAAAACCAAGCTAAAGTAGGAAGCGTGATGAGTCAACGTACAAGACACTTCAGTTCTTCCCGTAGGAACTACGGGAAGAGCCTGCTAAGATAACTGGTGGATATATCGATGTTCGCAGGAATCCCCCACTTCAAACATCTCGTAAGATTGTTAAGTGGGGGGAGTTCAAAGAAGCTACCATAATGTTATTACCAGGAAAAATTCAATCCCGATACTATTTTCGTTTATATATTTTCTTTTTGTACAGGAATCAGACGCCCCTTTAGAGTTACATTGTTCCAATGATTACAATTGCCTTAATGATTTTAGGTAGTAGAACATTGTTTAGTTCTTCCTGAAATCATCAAACCAATCAAACTACCAAGTAAGGCTATTAAAATCCATCCCATTCCTTCATTGTATAGAGGAACGTATTGCATGAAAGTAAGCAACGAGTCACTAGCAAGTTCTGCTGTTTCTAATCCTTGTACTATACTAATCAGTAATGCTCCTAAAACTGATCCAACATAGACAGCCTGCTTATCTTTTATAAATCGATCAAAAAAAGCGAGGATAATTAGCACAATTGCTACAGGATAGATAACAATTAGGATGGGTAGGGAAAGTTTAATTAGCATAGACAAACCAAGGTTTGATACTCCAAAGCTAAATAAGCAAATAATTAAAATGATTTTGTTATAAGAAATCTTTGGAAATAGTGTTGTGAAAAATCTCCCACATGCTGAAACGAGTCCTACAGATGTAGTTAAACATGCGAATAACATTGTAGTTCCTAATAAGGAAAGACCATATTGTCCAAATAGATGTTGTACTACATTTGTTAATAACACACTTCCGTTTTCAAATGTGCCAAATGTTTGAGAAGTAGCTCCAATATAAGCAAGTGATATATATATGATAGATAATCCAAATGCGGCTATAAGCCCTGCTACTATAGTAGATTTAGCAATGGATTTTTTATTTGTAACACCTTTTTCTTTTATAGCGTTAATTACGATAATTCCAAATACGAGAGCAGCAAGGGCATCCATTGTTAAAAATCCTTCAATAAATCCTTTGAAAAAAGGAGCTTGCTGATATGAATCAGAGGGTGTTGAAATAGATCCAACTGGTGAAGAAATTGCTTTAACAATAATAATACTAATCATGATTAGTAACAGCGGAGTTAAATATTTTCCAATTCTATCTACCAATTTAGAGGGATTTAAAGATAGATAATACGTTGTAGCGAAATATACAAATGTGTATAGGAGTAATATATACCATTGATTTTGCATGTTGTTACTTAAAAAGGGGGCAACTGCCATTTCATATGAAACAGTGCCTGTACGAGGAATGGCGAAAAAAGGGCCAATTGCTAAATAAATGATAAGAGGGATAATAACACCACAGGCGGGGTGAATCCTACTAGCAAGGGTACTAACATTTCCACCAAAAAGGGAAATAGCAGCGATGGCTAGTAATGGAAGTCCAATACTACTCACAACAAATCCCGAAATYGATATCCAAATATTSGWTCCAGATGAATATCCTAATAATGGAGGGAATATCATATTACCTGCACCGAAAAATATTGCAAACAGCATAAGTCCAATAGGGATTGTTTCTTTAAAAGTTAACGATTGTTTCATAGAGCACTCTCCTTTTTTTGACGAAAAATGTCGAAATTTAAGTTTTTTTCATTATAACATATGAAATTAGAAAATACAGAAAAATAAAAATGAAAAAAATYCCTTATTTTACTTGAAATACTATTYGAAATAAATAAAATGATATAAATAAGTTCTTTTTTTATACGCTACTCTAAAATGCGTGTAATTATTAGAAATATGATTATGGGAAGAGGAGGGAGAACTGTTATTAAAGATAATTTCCACTTTTATTTATATACAATAATACAGAAATGGTGGTTTTTAGTATAAAATTACAGAATATTGAAATTAATTTCATTTGTAAATTTGCTAAAACTATTTTAAAAAAGGAGGGGGATTTAACACAGCGTAATACGTGCATTGTGTGTTAAAAATTAATATGAATAAACGACTTTATAACGTCTTAGCAACGGTCATGGTACTTCAAATAGTAAACATAAACATTCCTACTACTTCGTTTGCAGATTCAGTAGAAAATGTAGTAACGGGAACTAAAATAACGTCTTCTGATATAGAAGCGATAAAGAGTATTGAAGATGATATGAGAGATGAGGATGGAAAAGGGGATAAAATAGATGAAAATGGTGAAATACAAGGAAACTTTATTGTAAATATCCAAAAACAAACTACTTTATATGATTCTCCTAATATACAATCTACTGTTACCAGTGAAATACCTAAACAAATAGCAACAGGAACAAAGAAGAATGGTGACTGGTATTTTGTTCAAACAAGCTCGGGAGAAGGTTGGATATATAATAGTAATCAAACCTTTATAGAAAGAAATATCTATACTTTACCAAGTGATTCAAGAAAAATAGTAATTAATGAGAAAACAGAAGTTTATTCATCTCCATTTGATGAATTTAAAGAAAATGGTAGTTTAGAACCCCAAACACTAGATGCTATAACACAGGCAGGAGATTGGTTTCAAATACAAACTAATGGTGAGATCAAATGGATAAAGTCGCCTTCTGTAAAATTTAAAGGGTCAAAGCCTTCACTTATYAAACAAAGAGCTRCTACTAGTAATATATATGGTGTACCATTTACAGAATGGATTGTTCCAAAAGGTAACGATAATATTCGTCCTGGATATGCGATGAATGCAAAGTATATTACAATTCATGAAACAGATAATGAGAGCCCAGGGGCAGGTGCAAAAAATCACGCACAATATTTATATAATCAAGCAACAGGGAATACAGATCGTGCTGCTTCGTGGCATTTTACAGTGGATGATAAAGAGATTTATCA
>NZ_JBFTMA010000103.1:0-14445 GCF_056396725.1 Bacillus sp. 05T31 | reverse complement strand
AAGCTGACCAGTTGCATTGTTTTCTACTACTACAACACGCTTCGCTTTTTTCACAAGTGGATCGATTTCAGCTGTTGGGAACGGATGAATTAAACGTACATGGGCATGGTTTACTTTCATTCCTTCTTGTTCTAAACGCTGCATTGCCTCTTCGATCGCACCACGAGTTGAGTTAAAGCCTACTAACAATACGTCTGCGTCATCATGCTTAGCATTTTTGTAAATAGGGGTATTAAACTGTAAATTCGCCATTTTACGGAAACGTTTGTCCATTTGATTTTTACGATTTAACGCTGATTCAGATGGTTTACCCGTTTCATCATGTTCTACACCTGTAACATGGTGAATACCATTTTTCATACCAGGTAAAACACGTGGTGAAATYCCATCTTCTGTTACTTCATAACGCTTGAAGTATGCTTTATTTTCACGTTCTGGTAATTCTACTTCTAAATCAAGCTTACCACGACGAATTTCCACTTTATCTAACTTAAGTGGTTCTACTGTTTGCTTTCCTAAAGAAAGCTGTAAATCTGTTAAGAAAATAACAGGCACTTGATATTCTTCTGCTAAGTTAAATGCTTCTACAATATCATAGAAAGCTTCTTCAACTGTACTTGGCGCCATTACGATTTTTGGAATTTCACCATGTGTTCCGTAAATCATAGCCATTAAGTCAGACTGCTCTTGTTTTGTTGGTAAGCCCGTACTTGGACCACCGCGTTGTGTATCAATGATAACTAGCGGTGTTTCAGTAATACCTGCTAAACCAATTGCTTCCATCATTAAAGAAAGACCAGGACCAGCAGATGCTGTTAATGTACGAACACCAGCGTAGTTTGCACCAATCGCCATTGTACAAGCTGCGATTTCATCCTCAGTTTGGATTACTGTTCCGCCGACTTTCGGTAACTTTTTAATTAAATATTCCATAATTTCAGATGCAGGTGTGATTGGATATGCAGACATAAAGCGAGCGCCACCAGTTACCGCACCAAATGCGATTGCGTCGTTTCCAATCATAAACATGCGTTTCTTACCGTCAGCTTTTTCAAGTTGCATCATGTTTACTTTCTCACCAAGCAATTCTTTCATGTATTGAGAGCCGCGTTTAATTGCTTCCATATTCTTTTGAACGACTTGCTCTCCTTTACGACCAAAGATTTCTTCAACAACCTCTAAATAAGCTGTTTCGTCTAATCCTAATACCGCACTAGATGCCCCAACAGCAACCATATTTTTCATTAAAGATGTGCCTAATTCTGAAGCGATATCTGTAAACGGTATCACATATAGATTTACATCTGCATTATCAGGTATTGTCGGATTAAATTTCGCATCCGCAACTACAATTCCGCCCGGACGTAGTTCGTGGAAGTTAAAATCAATTGTTTCTTGATCAAAAGCAATTAAAATATCTAAATCATCTGAGATCGCGCGTACTTCTGTTGTACTTACACGAATTTTATTATTTGTATGGCCGCCTTTAATACGTGATGAGAAGTGGCGGTAACCGTATAGGTAATATCCTAATCGGTTTAATGCAATACAGAAGATTTCCCCTGTACTTTCAATTCCTTCACCTTGTTGGCCTCCAACTTTCCATGAAAGTTGACTAATCATCTCCTACACCCCTTTTGGCTGCATTCATTGTAGTGTATTTTTTTACAGTATTAGTTTAGCATTTTTTATGCAAATAAACTACAATGGACGCAAATTATGCCTCTTCTGTTTTCCCTGAATCTTTAGTATAATGCTATTTCGTTTACCATTCTAGTATTAGGTCTTAAAAAAATCAATAAATTCAAGTGAATTCATTTTAATTTTTCTGAATCTTTAAAACATATTTTTTAGAACGTTATACAGTCAACAAAATTTTTATACAAAAATCGCTCTACAGTTGATTCATTATACTTTTTACACAGTTGATTAATTATATTTTCATAATCCCTATATACTTCTACACCTACAACAGTTTCTAAAATCCCATCAAAATCAGAACCGAATCCTATATTTTTTTCTCCACCTAATGAACAAATATATTCCACATGCCTTAATATATCTGCTATATTCGCTTGTCTTTCATTCGTTAAAAACTGCGGTACGAAAGTAATACCAATAATGCTATTTTTCTTTATAAGGGCTCTTATTTGTTCATCGGTTAAATTGCGTGGATGCCCACAAAGTTGATAACAGTTTGAATGAGATGCAATTGGGTTTTTAGCAATTTCAATAACATCCCAAAAGCTTCTTTCATTTAAGTGAGACACATCGGTCCATAAATGTAACGTATTAAGTTCTTGTACAACTTGTCTACCAAATGTAGTTAAACCTGCTCCACGTGCCTCTAGCGCTCCATCAGCTAACAGATTGGCATAGTTCCATGTCAATCCAAAGGAACGTACACCTAAGCGATAAAACAAACGTAATTTCATCGCTTCTTTTCCAATTGCTTCGCATCCTTCTAATGTTAATAATGCTCCAATCTCGTCCTGTTTTAGCATGTTAATATCGTTTTTTGTCTGAATAAACTTCATTCCTGGTAGCGATAGAATTTCATTATGAAAAATATCTATCATTTGCAGCGCAACTTCAAAACGCTTTTCATACGCTACTGTTTCTGGTATATATATAGCAAAGCATTGTATACTTCCTTTTCTTTTCATTAATTGTTCAAATGTAATATGTAATTGTGAATCGTTTTGAAAGTCTTTTTTTCCCTTTGCACTCCATAACTGAAAGAGTACATCGCAATGTGCATCAAAAATTTTCATTTTCATTCCTCCATTACAAAAACAACCTGTTTGCATACATGCAAACAGGTTGTTTCAACTTAACGAGGTTCTACAATTAATTTTATCGCTGTACGCTCTTCACCATCAATCATAATATCTGTAAACGCTGGGATACAAATCAAGTCCAAACCGCTAGGCGCTACAAATCCTCTTGCAATTGCTACTGCCTTTACCGCTTGGTTCAATGCACCTGCACCAATAGCTTGAATTTCTGCTGTTCCGCGTTCGCGAATAACACCTGCAAGTGCACCAGCTACAGAATTAGGGACCGACGTTGCTTTAACTTTTAATATTTCCATTCCGCGTTTCCTCCTCGTTTCTATAAAAAGTAATAGCAATTATTTCACTTTAACTTATATTCACGAGGAATGGCACGTATTCCTGCTAAATTTCTGTAATTTTTCTAAAAAATTAAAATATAACGAATTCTCTAACTTTTMGTTAAAAATCAGTCAAAAAATGGCTGGTCATCATTAATTAAAATGCGCTCAATTTTCTTTGCTTTCCCTGTATTAGGATCCACATCAATTAACACTGCACTTAATTGTGTTCTACCATTCGTCACTTCAAAACGCACTGGTAAGTTCGTTAAAAACTTCTTCAATACCGCTTCGCGATCCATACCTAAAATCCCATCATATGGGCCTGTCATACCAACATCTGTAATATAAGCTGTTCCGCTTGGTAAAATACGATTATCAGCTGTAGGAACRTGTGTATGTGTACCTACTACCGCTGTAGCACGACCGTCTACATACCAACCTAACGCCTGCTTCTCACTTGTTGTTTCAGCATGAAAATCAACAAAGATAATGTTTGTACGTTTTTTTGCAATACTGATTAACTCATCCACTTTACGGAATGGACAATCAATTGGAGGAAGGAAAGTACGTCCTTGTAAGTTAATAACTGCAACTTCTGTTCCATTACAATTTACAAAGATAAGCCCTTTWCCYGGCGTTCCTTCYGGGAAGTTAGCTGGTCTTGCAAGATATTTTGCATCATCGATAAATTCAAATACTTCACGGTTATCCCAAGCGTGGTTTCCAAGCGTAACCGCTTGTGCCCCGCACTCTAAAAAGTTTCGATATATTTTTTCYGTAATTCCACGTCCACCYGCAGCATTTTCTCCATTAATAATTGTTACTGTCGGTGTATATTTCTTCTTTAATGCCGGTACGTACTGTTGAATCATGTCTCTACCAGGAGATCCTACTACATCCCCAACAAATAATATTCTCATATGTCTTACCCTTTCTATGTACTACATTTTTTATTACCATACTATAACCTTAAAGCTATTTCCTTACAACAGTTACAATTTATCTATTATAAGTTTCTTTCACTTGCATACTGCTCATAAATAATTTTCTTTATTTTACCCAATTCCAACACAAAAAAATAAAGTGGTGTTTCACCACTTTATTTTGCGTATTCCACTGCACGTGTTTCACGAATAACAGTTACTTTAATATGCCCTGGATAATCCAGTTCATTTTCAATACGTTTTCGAATATCACGAGCTAAACGATGAGCTTCTAAATCATCAATTGTATCTGGTTTTACCAGAATACGAACTTCACGTCCTGCTTGAATTGCGAAAGATTTTTCTACGCCTTCATAAGACTCTGAAATTTCTTCTAACTTTTCAAGACGACGAATGTAATTCTCAAGCGTTTCACTACGAGCTCCCGGTCTTGCAGCTGATAATGCATCTGCTGCAGCAACTAGAACTGCAATGATAGAAGTTGGTTCTGTGTCACCATGGTGAGATGCAATACTGTTTATTACAACAGGATGCTCTTTATATTTCGTTGCGAGTTCAACACCAATTTCAACGTGGCTACCTTCTACTTCATGATCAATTGCTTTTCCGATATCATGTAATAGACCAGCACGTCTTGCTAGTTTTTCATCCTCACCAAGCTCCGCTGCCATAAGTCCAGTTAAGTATGCAACTTCCATAGAGTGTTTTAAGACGTTTTGTCCGTAACTTGTACGGTATTTTAAACGACCTAAAATTTTAATTAAATCTGGATGTAAGCCATGAACACCCACTTCAAACGTTGTTTGCTCTCCGACTTCACGAATATACTCGTCCACTTCACGTCTTGATTTTTCGACCATCTCTTCAATACGCGCTGGGTGAATACGTCCGTCCTGTACTAGTTTATCAAGAGCGATACGAGCTGTTTCACGACGAATCGGGTCAAATCCAGATAGAATTACAGCTTCTGGTGTATCATCGATAATAAGGTCAATACCTGTTAACGTTTCTAACGTACGAATGTTACGACCTTCACGTCCGATAATACGTCCCTTCATTTCGTCATTTGGAAGATTTACAACCGAAACGGTTGTTTCAGCAACATGATCAGCTGCACATCTTTGCATTGCAAGAGATAAAATCTCTTTTGCCTTCTTATCCGCTTCTTCTTTCGCGCGAACTTCACTTTCTTTTACCATAACGGCAATTTCATGAGAAACTTCACTTTCCACTTTACCAAGAATAATTGCTTTCGCTTGTTCGCGGGTCAGATTGGAAATGCGCTCTAATTCTGTTTGTTGCTTTTGAACTAACTCTCCCACTTTGCTTTCCAACTCTTCAATCTGTTGTTGTTTCGCTACAAGAGATTCCTCTTTCTTTTCTAACTGTCGCTCGCGGTTATCGAGCGTTTCGTCTTTACGATCAAGGTTCTCTTCTTTTTGCATTAAACGATTTTCTTGTTTTTGTAATTCGCTTCTACGGTCACGAATTTCTAATTCAGCTTCTGTACGAAGTGTATGAATTTCATCCTTTGCTTCTAAAAGCGCTTCTTTCTTAAGTGCTTCAGCATCACGATTCGCTTCGTCTAGAATACGTTTTGCTTCATTAGCTGCACCATTAATCTTCGCTTCAGCAATAGACTTTCGAACAAAAAAGCCAACAACTGCACCGACTGTTGCAAGCAAAATGGAGATGAGTATCCAAACTGTACTACTACTCATGATTTCACCTCCCCTTGCTATGAATGAAAAAAGACTGTCGGCATGTACATTGAATTACAACGTACAGCAAAGACCGTCGTCCCGCTTTTTTAAGGGACTTTCTTCATTTCACAATTAAAATGTCATATTATTATTTCGGCAAGATTTAAGTCTTACTCCGAATATTACTTCTCTTCTTGAGAAGAGTATATCGTATATAAGAAAAAATATACATTCTCATTGTATCTATCGCAATTTTCATTGTCAAGCGTTGTCTACTTTTACTTTCTTTACCTTCAGCCCTGAATCTTATATGGATTTAAAAAACAGACAGCATATTATCCTGGAAAACCTTAGAAAATCCCAATTCATTCACTTAAAATATATGAATATTCCCCTTTACACATAGCCTTTTGGATAGAATAAATATTTTATCTCCAGCTATATATAACGCTTTCATAGTGGATTAAAAAATAAAAGACACGGGACCGTGTCTTTTATTTTTTAATCTTGACGAGTTGAATCTTCCGTGTCTTCAACACCAGAGTTTTCACCAATTCCGTGATGTTCACGAACAAAGAAGGCAATTTCTTCTCTTAAATCCGTATTCTCTTTTAAGAATTGCTTCGAATTTTCACGACCTTGTCCTAAGCGTTCTTCATTATAAGAGTACCAAGCACCGCTCTTTTGAACGATATCAAGTTCAGAAGCCATATCTAAGATTTCACCTTCTCTTGAAATACCTTCTCCGTACATAATATCAACTTCAGCAACACGGAATGGCGGTGCTACTTTATTTTTAACTACTTTTAYTTTCGTTTTATTACCAACAATATCGTTACCTTGCTTTAACTGCTCAGCACGACGTACTTCAAGACGGACAGTTGAATAGAATTTCAACGCACGACCACCTGGAGTTGTTTCTGGCACTATCTATAGATTTTCCATCTCTATAGTCCGGACTATCTCTTCATCTCTTTGCAGAGAGCCTTGCACTTCCAGCAGTAGCCTATCATCTGCCGTACCCTACTCAGTTAACTAAAAGTCCTTTTCGGTAGTCTCTACACCTTCCCCATATAACTATGGAACTTGGCACGGTATTACCCTAATAAAATGGTGGGCTTCACCGTTAGCAACTATATGAATAGTTACACCCTTAGGCAATAAGGTTCACAAGGTTTTTTAACATGCTATCACTAGCAAGGGAAACCCAGAGTAAACTCCTTAATCTTTTGCACGACTTTTTCTTTATTTGCTAACTCTTCTTCATGTATAACGAGATATTTATAGCAGCTCTCTTGCATAAATAAAAGTTTTCTTTTATCTCGTTCTTTTATTTTTTTGAGTGAGTGTGCCCATTTCCCATGGACATCTAAACAATATTTTCTACCTAAGTAGAAATCAATAGACCACTTATCGATTCTTTTTTGCTTAATGAATGCCAGATCTAAACTTAACAACATCTATTCAACTTGTTGTTCAAGTAAAGTATCATAATTTTTCTTTCTGACCTTTACATTAAGCTCTTTTCTCCTTTTAGCAACACACGTATCGGATACGCCATACTTAACGGCAATTTCAACATGTGATAAATATGGATTTTTCAACTCTTGTTCAACTTCTGCGGTTTTAGGCAAGTAAATCTTCCTGTGTCTGGTTCTTTTAATTCCAAGTAACTTTAAAATTTCACCTACTCGCCTTTCATCAAGATTAATTTCTTGACCTATATCTCTCAATTTTCTATCCGCATGTGTCACAATAAAATCCACTTGCCATTGTTCTATGTTTCGATAAGTTCTATTTCCAATTGTCACTGCCACTTTAATCTCTCCTTATAAGAAATTCCTTATAAAGACTTAGTCGAAGAAGACAAATAAAGATTCAAGTACATTACTTTGATTAAGCAACTTGTGGTTGATTTCCGAACATAACCCCAACTTTTTCACGAATTTGGTTGATAAAGATTGCGATTGTTTTTGATTTGTTGATTGCACCTGAAAGTTTACGAAGTGCTTGTGACATTAAACGTGCTTGTAAACCAACGTGAGAGTCACCCATGTCCCCTTCGATCTCAGCTTTCGGTACAAGAGCTGCCACAGAGTCAATTACGATAATATCAACCGCTCCACTTCGTACAAGTGCTTCTGCGATTTCTAGTCCTTGCTCCCCTGTATCAGGCTGTGATAATAGTAATTCATCTATGTTAACACCTAATTTTTGTGCATATACAGGATCCATTGCATGCTCCGCATCAATGAACGCTGCTTGTCCACCTTGACGCTGTACTTCCGCGATTGCGTGTAATGAAACTGTTGTTTTACCTGAACTTTCAGGTCCATAAATTTCAATAACACGGCCACGTGGGTATCCGCCTACCCCTAGTGCCACATCAAGTGCTAAAGAACCACTTGAAAATGTAGAAATTCTACGCTCCGCTTGTTCTCCTAATTTCATAATTGAACCTTTACCGAATTGCTTCTCTATTTGTTTTAACGCCATATCTAATGCCGCTTGACGATCGCTCATTCAAAATTCCTCCTTAACTAAATTGCTAATCTTATTATACCTATTTTCAATTCAATTTGCCAACAAAAATCGAACATTTATTCGTTTTTTTATTTTATATCGAATAAAACTAGGTTTTCCAACAAAAAAAACTAGAAGAAATTTATATCTCTTCTAGCTTTTTAAATAAATGATAAAATCCATATTTTGTAGAGCGTTCTCTAATTTGTTGACGACTTCCACTTAAATTAAGCGAGAAGACTACAGCTGGTTCATCTTTAATCACCAATCCAATAAATACGGTTCCTGGTTCTTTATGCTCTGAAGCATCCGGTCCTGCCACCCCAGTGAAACTAATTCCGATATCTGCTTTTAACAGTTCCTTTACATTTTCAGCAAGATAGCGAGCACACTGTTTACTAACCGCGCCATCAGTACGTAACACTTCTTCAGGTACATGTAAAATTTGTTGCTTCACATCATTTTGATAACAAATGACACCGCCTTTAAATACAGACGAAACACCAGCATTTTCTGTTACTTGATTTCCAAAAAGACCACCTGTTAAACTTTCTGCACACGCTAAAGTTAACCCTTTTTCCTTCAATATCCTTATTGCCTTGTAATGAAGGAAATCTTGGTCATATCCGTAGAAAAATTCTCCTACTCTTTCTAAAATCAAATCTTCCACATGCTGAATCAGTTTCTCCGCCTCATCAGCATCATGATGTTTGGCAGTTAAACGTAATGTCACTTCGCCATCATTTGCCAGTGGTGCAATGGTTGGGTTCGTTTGTCCATCAATTAAATCTTGAACTTTCACCTCTAATTGAGATTCCCCAATACCAAAAAAACGAAGAACACGAGAATAAATATTTTCCCCCGTTGTAAACTTACATAAAAAAGGCTCTACATAACTTATATACATCGGCTTCATTTCTTTTGGTGGTCCTGGTAATAAAATATAAACTTTTCCGTTCGTATTTAATCCCATACCAGGCGCCATACCGTGTAAAGAATAATGCAATCCATATGAAAATATCTGCAACTGGAATATGAAGTAGATTTAACGGTACATCATGTAATAAGTATGCTGCAATCGCAATAATTTGTGTCCATGTCTTAATTTTCCCTAGCTGATTTGCTGCAACTACTTCCCCTGTCCCAGCAAGTACAAGGCGTAAACCTGTTACTGCAAACTCACGGCTTATAATTACAATAACGATCCAAGCAGGTACATATTGCATTTCTACCAATGTGATAAGTGCTGCCGAAACAAGTAATTTATCTGCTAACGGGTCAAGGAATTTCCCTAAATTCGTTACAAGATTATACTTTCTTGCATAATGTCCATCAATCCAATCTGTAGCCGAAGCAATAATAAAGATAAGTGCCCCTACTAAATGTTGAATTGGTAACTCTACATCACCAATTATAAATGAGCCCCACTCAAAGGGCGCTAACATAATTACCATAAAAATTGGAATTAAGAAGATTCTAGATATTGTAATTTTATTTGGTAAATTCACAGCTATTCCTCCATCATGTCAAAAACATTTGTTCATTGAAAAAAGTCATCGAAGCGATGACTGTTATTGCGCAGCTTGCCCTATCCCTTGGTTTTTAATCAAGAATTTCTGATGATAATTCTCTTCCGGATTCAATGGGAATGTAACGACTTGGCCATTCAATTTAAATTCAACATTCGGTGCACTTCCTATGTTAAGGTTTACCTCTTTCGCTGTTGATAAATCATATTTTTGGGTCTGGCCTGCCTGTAAAGTACCGCTAAAGATATCATTTCCTGCCTCATTTTTAATACCTATATAACTTGCGTCTTTTGTTGTAATTTCCAATTCTAACGCTTTATTATTATGAATTTCCAAAGTAGATGTTATCTTATCGGTTCCAACTAACTTAATTTCATTCTCACCAGCTGGCTGTCCTTTTTGTTCCTCTTTCTTTGGCTCTTCTTTTTTTGGTTCTTCTTTCTTTGGTTCTTCCGCTTTCGCTTCATCTTTCTTCGTATCTAGCGGAGAATTTTTTGCTTTTTGAACCTCAATTTTCTCACTTTGAGCATTTGGAACTTGCCTATCATCTTTTCCAGTTAACGCTTGAATAACAAACCAGACTACTACTCCAAATGCGATTACTAACAACGCAATCAAAATTTTGGGCATATGATCCGCAATTGGCCATGATGAAGATTTTTGCATTGTTTCTTGTGTTTTTTGTCCAGTTGATACTTGTGGAACTTCACGTTTTTCAGACTGTGGTATCGTACTCTGATATTCCACAAGCAGTTCCTCTCCATTTAATCCAACAGCATCTGCATATTGTTTAATGAATGCACGCGCATAAAAAGCTCCTGGCAACACATCATAATTGCCTTCTTCAATCGCTACTAAATGGCGTTTTTGAATTTTTGTAATCTCATGCAGCTGATCAATAGATAAGCCTTTCGCTTCTCTTGCTTCTGTCAGCTTTTGTCCTAATTCCGTCACTACTAACACCTCAATATTTCTTTAAAAGTCGAACATAGAGAAATTGTTTTGCGTACCTTGCTCAATTTCATCTACTAAATTATATTGAATTTCTTCATCATAATCGTTACGCAATTCGATAATATAATCAAAATCATCCAATGTGTATTCTGACTGACTCACAAACACATCCGGATGTTCCACAACTTTCGTTGCAGGCAATCTCATGATTTCACGAACGAGCTGCCAGTGTCTTTCATTTGCACGCTTTGTCGACACAATTCCATCTAGTATGAAAATATTATCGTCGCTATACTCATCTTCAATCAATTGGCTACGAACAGTTTGCTTAATGAGAGTAGATGATACGAATAACCATCTCTTATTTGCACAAACACTTGCGGCAACAATAGATTCTGTTTTTCCGACACGAGGCATTCCTCGTATCCCAATTAATTTATGACCTTCTTTTTTCATTATCTCCGCCATAAAGTCTACAAGCAATCCTAATTCATCACGCACAAATCGAAATGTTTTCTTATCATCTGCATCTCGTTGTATGTACCTACCATGTCTAACTGCTAGCTTATCTCTAAGCTTTGGCGGACGATATTTCGTTACCGTTATATTATCCATCGTATTTAAAATTGATTCAAGTCTAGAGATTTGTTCTTGATTATCACACATAAGCAAAAGTCCACGTCGCGCATTATCTACACCATTAATTGTGACAATATTGATGCCAAGCATACCGATTAACGAAGAAACGTCACCAAGTAAGCCAGGTCGGTTTTTATGTATTTCATATTCAAAATACCATTCAATCATCCAAGATCACTCCCCTACGCTTACTTTACACCTACGTACTATATTATATGATTTCACCTTAATAGGGAAGCTAAATGTATAATCTATTCCTCCTAATTACTATACAAAAAAAGTAGAGAGGAGAAGCTCCTCTCTACTTTTACTTATGTTGTACAAACTTCACCATTAAATTTGCAATTGTATGTTGCTCTTGTTCATCAGCAACTTTCCAAAGCTCAGACAATAATTTTTCTTGATCGTTGCGCGCTTCTACTTCATTTGCTAAATAATCACCAACACGAAATGCCATATCTGATACAGCACCACCATCAAGCCCTTTTCCCCCCGCTTGTTCTAAACGTTCTCCTAAAAAGCTCTTCCACTGATCAAAATTATCTAACACTGACATGTTTAAGCACCTCACTATTTTAGTAATAGAATCATGCTTAATTTGTACAATTTCTTGTTTTTTATGTAAGAATTTTTTAGCAATGCCAACCGCCATTCACTCCGATAATTTGCCCCGTAATATAAGAAGCTCCTGGCGAAACGAGGAAGGAGACTGTTTTTGCTACCTCTTCGGGTAGTCCTATTCTACCTAATGGAATATCTTCAGCAATTTCATTTTTATCATCTTCTGAAAATACATTTAACATTTCTGTTTCGATCGCACCTGGCGCTACCGCATTAACGCGCAATCCACTTAGAGAAACTTCTTTCGCTAAAGCCTTCACATATGAATTTTGTGCACCTTTCACCATTGAGTACAGCACCTCACAAGACGCTCCTATTTGCCCCCAAATGGATGAAATAACAACAACATTACCACTTCTCCGCCCGATCATCGGTGGAAGCGCCATCGATAAAAGTCTATATACACTCTTCACTTGAAGCTCCACCATATAATCTAATTCTTCATTCGTAACATCTGTTACTAATCCAAATRTACTCTTTCCAGCTGCGTATACAATAACATCAATAGGATGTTCGATTTGTCCCCACAATTTCTCTGCTCCATCGATAGAAGCTAAATTTGCTTGCACAGGAATCACTGCATCAAACTCCTTTTGTAACCCCCTTATCTTCTCTTCGCTTTTATTGTAATGAATATAGACTGTATAACCATCCTCGATTAACTGCTTCGAAATAGCAGAGCCAATCCCTCCGCTTCCTCCAGTTACTAATGCATACTTTTTCATAAATTCCCTCTCTTATCTTTTTATGTATAAATAAATAATACCCTCATCTTATCATTTGGCAATAACCAAACGTTAGATGAGGGATATAGATACTGCGTTTTTTATTCACATATTACTTCATTTTTTTGGTAACACTTGGCAGACACTCATTTTCTCTTCAATTAATAATGTTTTTGCTGCTTGTTGTARGTCTTGAACAGTTAATCCTTCTAACACTGTAAGAGCATCAAATAAACTAGATTCATTAAACGCATATCGTGTAAACTGATTTGCAATATATTCAGGTGAATTCAACGATCGTAAAAATCCGCCAATTTTCTTTTTCTTCACCCGTTCCAGCGCAGTCTCATCTAACTGATCATAATTCGTTTGTAGTAAAATACCTTTTAATCGCTCTGCCAATTCATCAGGGTRCTTCGTATCTCCACCAACCATTGCAAAACCGAAGTTATTTTCTTCTGTATAGTCATACGAGAACGAATCATCAATAAGACCTTCATTATATAAAGATTCGTAATGAACTGACCCTTTTCCAAATAAATAATCTAAAAGTAATGTAAGTGCAATTTCTTGTTTTAACAGAGCTTGCCCTTTTTCTTTTAAATTCGTTGCCTTAATACCAACTAAACATTTTGGAGTTTGAACAGGCATTGAAATAATCTTTTTCTTTTCATTTACTTCTTCTGGTTCCTCTTCAAAAGAGCGAACGATTTCTGGTTGATTTTCGTAATCTTTTTTCGCTTGATTTTCACGAACTAAATCCATTGTTTTTTCAGGATCAATCGCTCCAACAACAAATAATAACATGTTGCTCGGATGGTAAAACGTCTCATAACATTCATACAGTAGGTCTTTTGTAATCTTACTAATAGACTCAATCGTCCCTGCAATATCAATTTTAATTKGATGTTTCACAAACAAACTATCGATTAACCCAAAGTATAAACGCCAGTCTGGGTTATCTTGGTACATTTGAATTTCTTGACCGATAATACCTTTTTCTTTTTCAACCGTTTTTTCAGAGAAATACGGTTCTTGTACAAAGTCTAACAACGTATTTAAATTTCTCTCTACATTTGATGTACAGGAAAAGAGATAAGCGGTTCTTGTAAAAGATGTAAAAGCGTTCGCTGAAGCACCTTGTTTACTAAACAATTGAAACGCGTCATGGTCCTCTTTTTCAAACAATTTATGCTCAAGGAAATGAGCAATTCCATCTGGTACACGAGTCATGTCTTCTTTTCCAAGCGGTACAAATGTATTATCAACAGAACCGTACTTCGTCGTAAATGTTGCAAATGTTTTGTTGAAGCCTTGTTTCGGTAAGATATATACGTCTAATCCATTCGGAAGTTTTTCATAATRTAGCGTCTCTTTTAATTGCTCATACACAATCTTCTCCATTTATTCTCCCTCCGTTCCATGTAAAAAGTAAATTGTATCTAGTTCAATATTATTAGCAACTTTCACAATCTCTTCTTTCGTCACGCTTTCTATGCCCGTTAGCCATTCTTCAACTGGACGCGTACGCTCTGAAATCACCCCGTGATAAAGCATTTCAACAAAACCACGTGGTGTATCAATTGCCTCTAAGATTTGATTTTGAATTACACTTTTCGTTTGCTGAATCTCTTCCTCTGAAAAATCACCGCTTTGCATTGCTTTCATCTGTTCTTTAATAATTTCAAC
>NZ_JBFTMA010000102.1:0-16184 GCF_056396725.1 Bacillus sp. 05T31 | reverse complement strand
GTCTATCATTTTCCAACCGGTATAGGAAGGCCCATCCTCTAAACTATAATATGCTATTGTATTCGCATTTTTGTTGATTCCTGTTTTCAAAATCGAACCGTCTTGATTAAATGCTAATGTTTTGTTGTCAAGCTTAACATTAACACTGCTGTTTATAGCTTCTCCATTTAGCTTAGAAACTCTCTCAATCACACCTTTGTCGGAAAAGTGAAGAGTGAAATCTTGATCTTTTATAGGTAGTTCATTTGTAGTAGGATGATAATCTTTAAAATAATAAACTTTACCGTCTATATCTTTCAAGCCTTCTTTAACAAATTCTCCTGAAGCATCGGAATAGTTATTACCTCTCCAGACTGATCGTTGCAGAACACCGGAGTCGTTGAAGTTATAGAACTTCCCATCAATCAGTGAATCACTTCCACCTCCAGTAACCATTTGGCCATAAGGCGATGAGAAATAATAAGTCTTCCCCTTAATTTCTTGCCAGCCTGTCAAAATGACTCCTTCAGCATCTGTAAAGGAATAACCAGTACCTCGATTTAYCCARCTGTTCTTTATYACRTTTCCAGARGAATCTTTTGCACTATATTTATTAGGGTCCTTTTCATTCTTTATCATCTCTATTTTGTCATACTTCTGTCTCTCATTTTCTTTACCCGGATACCAYTCTATTAACCAATTGTGAATTTCATTGTTGCTTTTATCAGGGAAACGAATTTCAGATTTGAAACTCCAATCAGTAGCGAATCCATGAATGTTTTGATTACCAGCTAAACTTACCCCATTTTTGTTATTCAAACGGAACTGAAATTTATCATCGTAAGAATTTCCTATCTGAACAAGTTCAAACACTTCATCATCGCCAAGCGAATCGGAATATTGAAGTCTGTTTCCTTCTTTTCCTGAAAGGTATTTTGAACCTGTTTTTACGATTACTTTATTCGTTCCTTTTTTATAAGGGATAATTTGATAAGATTTACCATCATTTAGTGTAGTAAATGGTAGTGCAATAGATGTCTCTAGGACGTTAGTACGCTCCGCCAATATATCAGATAATCGATCATAAAAATCTGCACGAGCTTTAGGCTCATTATTAACATAGTTGTCAAGRACATCTTTRGMTACTGGCTTTGAAGTCAATGTTATCAATTGTTTYTGCTTATCTGATAATTTATTTGCTATCTGATCAAATAGGTAATCCGAATTTCTAGCAATCACCGTCCAATCGCCAAAGGAGTCGCCGGAATATTTTTTGTAAAGTGGACCAAGAAATCTTGGGTTTTTACCAGATGCTTTTTCTACAAATGCATGTTGGCCTTGATTTATCACAACTCCGGTCTTTCCTTCGTCTAATTGTGCTTGTGTAATGTAAAGAAGATCGTGTTCTGAGACATTTGCTCCATTAGGGTTTAGATCTATAATTGCACCTGCTTCAGTAATTTTAAGCTGCTGCCCAGATTTTAGTTGATGAATTTCAATTCTTCCATTTGGATAGCGTACTTTAACTGGTTTAAGAAAATTCAMATCACCTTGTGTATGATACATGGAAATATTAAATTCCCCAGATGTAAAACTAGGAGCCTGGTAAGTTTCGTTTTCTGCATATACATCAATGTGAGTRCCTGGGTCTGGATTCTCTGGGTTTATTCCAAGTGCTTCATAAGTGTTTGCTACAGCCCCTAATACAGTAATAGATATATCTATTACCGTACCTATCCCTGCACTAGCCTTATTTTCTGCAATAGGAGCTACTGAAAAAAGAATACCTAATGCCGCTGCAGTAGGAATTACTTTCTTTCCAATTCCAATTGTTTTAAATTTTTTCTTCATTTTTGTTGTCCTCTCTAAGTAAGATTTAGCCTAGATTGCTTACATGTAACACTGTAAAAAATAAACATATATAGACTGTTGTATGTTCATTTATAAATATAATATCAATATTTATAATTTCATCTTAGTTTAAATACCTTTCAAATTTCTTTCATAAATGTTACAAAAGTCTTTCATTAATATCGTATAAAATTCTAAATTTTACGATATTCTATATTTTTTCAGCTTGGCCCCATGYTCATTAASCGAAGATTTTTAAGTATCCCCAAAACAAAMTTTTYATTTGWAAAATGAATGMAGTAGTAAACAAGAAAGGCTRGCAAATGCCAACCTTTCTTGTTTYTTGGGTCTCAATTTTTAATTTAATAAGATATATCGGTGGTTTACTTATGCTTCAATCATTTTATTTCTATCGGTATTTCCAAGTTTAAGAAATTACTTACAAGAGTCCTGAAGTGTTTGTATGAGAAGCAATGAAAGGGTTTTGTAACATTTACGAAAGAAATTTGAAAGTTATTTAAATTAAAATAAACTTACCGATATTAATTTAAATATGTTGGAAACAGTATAAATTAGAAAGTAAGGAGCACATCCATGAAGGGAAAGATAAAGAGATGTATAAAAAAAATCCCCCCTGTAGGAATAGCGATGGGGATTGTATTCAGCTTGAACCCATTTACAAAACATAAAGCRAAAGCAGRCGTTGATACKTTCGCAACGATTGTTACAACATTTGGTGATACCTATGATWSGTTTTTAAAAGAGCCTTTTGTTATYTYTTTATCAGAACAAAGTGCTAAAAATGATTATMYAGCTAACAATGAAAACCGTGCTTACAAAGCTCCTACTTTTAACAAAGGAGAATTTGGTATTAGTGCGTATGATTATTATAAAAACCAAAACTTTTCTAAGAGAATTAAACTTTTCTATAAAGATGGAAAAGTTGAATATAAAACGATAAAACATGGTCAACAACTTCTGATTAAGCAAGCAGGTATCATAGTGGACTTAAATCCTGATGCCTCGGATCTATATGAACATGATATTTTGTATATTACACAAAAACAATTAGATGAAGGCAATACCGGTATTGCGCTTACGAATTGGCAAACATATTACTTGAAAAGTGACAATAGTGGTCAAATGAATGGTCCTTTAGCTCTAAAATATATTAGACAGGAGTTTCCAAATATAAAACCAGGTAGYGCTTCTTTTGACCTAGAGAAACTTTTYCATGCACTACCGGAAGARAARCGAAAACTGGCAACGATAACTTCRAATCCAGTAAAASCATCTGRAATTTTTAGTTATACCKCTGATGARCTTGCTGAGATAAAGAGACATAAACTCGCCGTCGTTACACAATATAAAAATGAAGAATGTTCTTCTATTTCTATGAAAATTAGAAACAGGGATAACGTCTTGCGAACATGGGAGGATAGTATGAATATTTCTGCTTCATCTAATTGGATCCCAGAAGATAGGAGCATATTTACAATTATTCCAATTGAAAAAGGATCTAACAAGGTGTACATAGAAGCAAATTCAACCTATCTTACATCTGCAAATGGTGAGGTGGGCGTTACAGGATTTCGYGCTTATGGACAAGTATGGACACTTGTTAATTATGGATTTGAAAGCTTCTCTTTAAAAAATAACCACGGACAATATTTATCTGTTAATGATACATCCGTATGTCTGACTGACAAGCCTGATAAAAACACTATATTTCCCATTACTATTCAAAAAGAAAAATGGAATGAGTGGTTAGCTAAATGGTATTCTAGCAAATAAAATGCAAGTTGATATAACCTCTAGAAGCTTTACAAACATTTTTAACGAGTAACGAACCAACAAGCCAATTTTCTGTACGTTAAGGAAATCGGCTACACAGATCCCTAAGTTATTTTTAATCAATCTTTATTTCAAACCAAAAATAATTCGCCCTTACGTTGAGCATATGTATTCAACGTAAGGGCCCTTTTAAATTTATATTTTAATTTTCTTGGTTAAGATAACGTATATATCTCGGCTGAACCCCTTTTTGAGGGGATGGGCAAAAACACCCAAAAACTACTTCATGTAAAATACAAGCTAATCTTACGCTTCATCTCCACACATATCCTTTTCCCCATACTGTTCGGAGAAACTGAGGTCCAGAGGGATTAGGTTCTATCTTTTGACGTAAGCGCCTTATATTTACACCTATTACTTTGGTTTTAACTACATAATTCACACCCCATATTTCATTTAAAAGCTCATCACGTGAAATTGGCTTGCCCTGATTTTCCATTAAGCACCGTAAAATAATATACTCTGTTGGGGTTAAATCAATTACCACTCCCTCCTTATATAATCTTTCTTGCTGAAGATTTAATCGAAATGGTTCCGAATGAATCGATTCCATATTCTCTTTGTTTCCTTTTACCCTTCTTAGTAATGCTTGTACACGTGCTGTTAATTCAATTGAACTAAATGGTTTTTCAATATAATCATCTGCTCCAATTGTTAACCCTTGTACCTTATCCCTATCTTGAACACGTGCCGATAACATAATAATACCGATATTTTTATTGTTTTCTCGTATACTTTTACATACCTGAAAACTATCTATTCCAGGTAACATCACATCAATTAATATAAGATCAATATTGTGTTTATCTAAAAGTTCGAGAGCCGTTTCTCCTGTATCTGCTGCTAACACATTGAAACCAGCACGCTTCATATTTAATACAATAAAATTACGAATCATTATTTCGTTTTCTAATACTAAAATAGTCGTCATACATCGCTTCTCCTCTACTCATGATGATATTCAGCTATAGGTTTAATATAAGATTTGGGTTTTTGGTATTTTAATTGTTTTGGCACTGCATACCACATGTAAATTTATTTTGACTGCTGCTTCATAATTTTTCGCCTTTGGCCATACCTTTGCATCAAAGGTGTGAACTTCAAGCCACTTTTCGTCTGTATCAGTATCAAGAAAATGCTGAGTATTCTTGGAACCCGCTTGAATTGTAATTTCTCCAACTAGCTTTTTAGGAATTGTAATAATATATCCTTGCTCTATATTTACATATCTCTCTTCTATAGGTACTGTACATATTGTTCAAACAATGGGTTTTCAGCATGTGGATGTTCTTTCCATCCATTCGGATGAACAGGAATCAGAAACTCAATTATTCCATTACCATTCACATCTTGACTCGCTAACAAAAATTCATTCATAAATGGATTTGTTTCATCTGAAATGTTGACAAGTCCATTTATGAATGAAATAATGTGTCTAACTTTTTGGAGGTACTTCAATGCCCGGTCGTCTTTTCATTATATTTTTCTTTCATGCAATTCTTTTAAAAGCTGTATCATTTCAGCTTGTTGTTTTATCTTCTTATGACCATTTCGATTAATCGCTGCAAGTTCACATGCAATTCCAATGGCAAAGAAAAAAAATAAACTTTCTAACATATAAAATCCTCCAAATGTATTGTCTATTAGACAGCTTGGCGTAACTGTTCCTCTTGTAAGACCTGTTTATTCTTATTTTCTTCTTTACGCTGACAATATAAATAAGTTAAGTATTAAAAGAAATACTTGAAGATAATTTTATATTTATGTTTGTTTGCTCCATCTTGCTAAACCTCCGAAAAATAAATTATTTAAACACATACAGTTGTATCACTTACAGTAACCATTACCATACCGTCACAATCGAAAATTCCTAGTGATTTGGATTTACATTATAACCAAATTTGAATTATTCGATTTAATCGTGTATTCATCCTCTAAAAGTTATTTCATCCTTTCACCAAAACTGTGTCTTCTAATACGTTTTTTTTTGATCCTATATTTTCTATTCTTATTAAGTTGGGCAATATCTTTTAACAAAAATACAATCGTAATGACAACCATTCCAAAATTAAATATAAGAGATGTTATAACAATTTCGTCAGTGGAAGGTAATAAGAAGGTGGATACAAAAAAAATAATGGTAATAAAAGAAATGCATTGTCTTATTGGTAGGATAGAATGCCTTTTTCTTGTATTATGGYATGTCATAACGGTGCCAGTAATTAATAATAAAGGAGCAGTAAGAAAGATTTCATAACATCTAACAGCACCTTTAACAAACCAAGGTAAAAATCGCATGGTTGAGGAACACATACATAGGTTGATTACTAAAGCAAATAATTGTATGAGGGATAACGTTATATTTAATTTTGCTTGTTTCATTTTATTCACCCCGTCATCATTGTTATATATGAGTGTGTTCATGTTGCTAAAATGGAATATTTATCAAAATCACTGTTCCCATCTCTTCTTTACTTACAATACTTACCGTGCCGTCATGTAGTTCAACAATCTCCTTCACAATGGCTATTCCAATCCCAGCTCCTGAAGAGTGAGTATTAATTTGATAAAAGGGCTGATTAACAAATGGTAAATATTCTTTTCCAATTCCAACCCCTTGGTCTTTTGTATTGATAACAGCTTGTCCTTCTTTTTGTGTTAAATTGACAAAAACTTTTCCATCTTTATGTGAATACTTAATAGCATTTTCAATGACATTTTAAAAAATTTGTTTTAATCTATTTTTATCACCAAGGTATATGATGTAATGGCACCTTTTCTCTATATAAATGAAGATGATTTAACTCTAATCTTAAAAAGTCTAACAACTCTTCTACAAGATGAATGAGACGATTCGTTTCATTTATCTTGTATTTGATCTTATAGCATTAAGGTGATTCCATTAGGAATCTATAGTTATTCTTGTTCTTCATTATATATTTGCACCAGAGCCTTTTAAGATACTAAAGCTGATAATTAATATTCTTGCTTTTGCTCTTTAATTTTAATCTTCGCGTCTTTATAGAATCTTAGTTTTCCTTCATTATAATCTTTAGTATATTGATTGAACTTTGCTTTTTCTTTTAGTGTTTCTTTATTCAATGTATTGACAGCTTTAACTTTCTCACTAATCTCTTTTAGATTTATTTCTTTATCTTTTAACTTTTCATAAAGTTCTTTTTCAGTTATTAATGATTCTTTGCAGATTTTATCCATTTTTTGAAAAACTTCATAACGATTTTTGTAAACTTCTTCTACTTTTTTCGCTTGCTTTTGTAATTTTTCGTCCTCGATTTTATCTATATAACTATGAACCGATGTTGTTTCTTTTTGGGCTTTTTCTAGTACATCTTTTTCACTTTTCAACACTTTTTCACGTTCAGCTACATTTGTAACAGCCTGTTCTATTTTTGGTATTACTGCCTCGTTATGCTCTTTTCCTTCCTGTACAATTTGATCGTACAATTCCTGTCCTTTTGTTTCTAACTGCTCTAATTTGTTTACATTATCAAATAAAGTTTTTTCTTGATTTGCTGCGTTTTCAAAAGCAACATATAACTCTTCCTCGGGTTGTGATCCCAAACATCCTCCAAGAAATCCAATCGATAAAATTCCAATTAACGCCACTTTTCTATAAGTCAATGTCAATTCCTCCTATGTTACATACGTTTATCATGCATAAAGTTCAATGGGAAATGATCATCTTCATGATATGCTTCAAATTCATACCCTTTTTCTTTTAAACCCTTAATAATAGCAGGTACTGCAGCAACGGACTGCGGATGAATGTCATGCATCAAAATAACTTCTTTTGGATCCGTCGCACCAGCCAGTACATTTTGAACAATTTTCGCTTTCGCAGTATCAATTGGTACACTATTATATTCCCAATCTAATGAATCAATTGTCCAATCCCATACTCTAAGACCATCTTCTACAGCTTTATTACGAAGTTCTTCATGTAATCCTGGCATTGAACCATATGGTGGACGTGTTAGTTTTGGTGCATGTCCAAGAATACTAGCAATTAAACTTTGATCCTCTTTCATTTCATCTACATAGCCAGCTTGAGTATACAGTTTCTTATAATCGTGCGTCATACTATGCATTCCAACATAATGCCCTTCCGCTTCTTCTCGTTTTACTRATTCAGGATAAGATTTTACATTTTGACCAATTAGAAAAAATGTTGCTTTTGCATCATTCTCCTTTAATATGTCTAGTAACTGTGCCGTATACTTTCCTGGACCGTCATCAAAAGTAAGATAAGCCACTTTTCTCTCTTGACCATTAAGGCGAACTGGTACTGCTTTCTTTATTTCAGTTTCGGGTTGAGCGCTTACTAGCTGCACTGGGTTTTCTTGCTTAGCTACAGCTGTAGCTGATGAAGTAATAGTTTGAAACATAAAGTAACCAATTGCAATTGCAACAATTGTAATTACAATGCGCTTTATATTGGTGATATTTCTCATGATAGAAGTCCTTCCCTCTCAAATCTTTATATATTAATATTTTTATAAAATTTTCGTTTATTTTATTACAACCCCCAACAACAAATATTGGGAAGATTCCAATGTACCCATTCTTCACAATAGCCCATTTAACTTCTGTTCTTGACGAGTAACTATTAATTTGATAAATTAGCTGGTTCACAAATGTCAACTGCTCTTTTTTAATTTCTGGATCTCTTATAATGAGTGCTGTTTGTCACATCTTTTGTATTAAAACTAATAATATGTTTCTTTTAACAGATGTGATATCGATTCCAGTTAGGTTTTTAATTGAAGTTTTTTGGTAATTCAAGAAGACTGGATAAACAGTTCATCCAATCTTCTTGAAAGAATATGGTAGTGCAATTTCTTCATCCATAGCTTCTTAAAATATGCAGCTATAGGTCTAATTGCTTTGAACGAGTAATGCCTGCATTTCATAGTTTCATCGCTTTATCCAAAACGAGTCACAATCCTATTGTCTGTCTCTATTTATATGAAACTCTTTATAATTTCAACCCTATGTTAACAACTGTCATAACGTCTGTTTATTCCTTTATATGTTTCCCAAGTTATAAATAATTACAATAGATGTTATCTAATAAAATGTTAGCCAATAATATACGATAACATTCTTATTTCTTTGTCCATCGCTTTAATATATGAAAAAACACACAAATTTTATCCTTAATTAGAGTTTTATCCAAAAACTTTAATTACTTACAATTCTTTTTGCAAATGCTTCTTCTATGGAAACATACTTGTAGCCAAGTTCCTTTGCAACCACTTCACATGTAATTTCACCGTTCAACGTGTTTACTCCAAGTTTTAAAGCATCGTTTTCAAATATTGCTGTTTGTACACCCTTGTTAGCAATTTGTAGTGCATAAGGAATTGTTACATTTGTTAAAGCGATAGTGGATGTTCTAGGAACTGCTCCTGGCATGTTCGCAACGGAATAGTGAAGCACTTCATATTTTTCAAATGTCGGATTATCATGTGTTGTTACATGGTCACATGTTTCCACAGCTCCACCTTGGTCAATCGCTACATCCACGATTACAGAGCCAGGCTTCATTCTTTGTACCATTTCTTCGGTGACAAGCTTAGGAGCTTTAGCACCAGGAATCAATACGGCACTAATTAAAAGATCTGCTTGTTTTACTGCCTCCGCGATGTTGAACGGATTAGACATCAATGTCTTGATTTGAGTACCGAAAATGTCATCTAGTTGTCGTAGACGATCTGCATTTAAATCAATGATTGTTACGTCGGCGCCAAGGCCAATGGCCATTTTCGCAGCGTTTGTACCGACGATACCTCCCCCGATGATGGCAATTTTACCACGATTCACACCAGGTACTCCTGCAAGAAGAATACCTTGACCACCGTTTGACTTTTGTAGAAATTGTGCTCCTATTTGTACAGACATGCGTCCAGCTACCTCACTCATTGGTGTAAGAAGAGGGCGGGTATGGTTTACTTCTACTGTTTCATATGCGATGGCGGTAACTCTTTTATCTTTAAGGGCCTGAGCTAAATTAGATTCGGCAGCTAAATGTAAGTATGTGAATAAAATTAAATTTGGACGAAAGTGAATATATTCACTTTCGAGAGGCTCTTTTACTTTCATAATCATTTCTGACTGATTCCATACTTCTGCAGCACTTTCAACAATTTCAGCACCAGCATATACATAGTCTACATTTCTAAAGCCACTACCAACACCTGCATTTGTTTCAACTAATACCTTATGGCCAGCTGTCACAAATGGAATAACTCCTGCAGGTGTAAGTGCGACACGATTTTCATTATTTTTTATTTCCTTTGGTACACCAATAATCATAAAATTCCCTCCCATTACTTAATCTTTGAGCTACCATATTTTAAGTATAGAGTATTGAAAATGTCTTTTCATTGTTGAGAAAAAACAAAAAAACAGCATCCTTTTGTGGAATTCCACAAAAGGATGCTGTTACATAAATTTTTTCAACTTGAGATCCAAGTACAGAATCATTTTTTGATTTGGATCTTTTAAATCAATCTCACTAATTTCATAAATACGCTTAAGTCTATAGCTAAGTGTATTAGCATGAATATTCAATGCCTTGGCTACCTCGCCAACATTGCTATCTTTATTTAAGTAGACTTCCAACGTTTCAATAAGATTGCAATTATGCTTATGGTCATATTCATCTAGCTTTTGCAACGCCTGATTTTCATACTCTTCATCTTTTCTTTGCTCAAGTAGAAGATCGATCAATTGATAAATCCCTAAGTTTTGGTAGCTGTGAATATTAGTTGTGTCAGAAGGGAATTTTTCTTTTATGGATAAAACCGTTAGCGTTTCTTTGTAAGCTTTACTGATTTTTTGGTAATCACTATATACGCTGCTAAATGCCGGCTTGATAGATTTGATGCCATATCGCTTTTCCATATTGTGTACAAACATTTCGATGAAATTGTTGATTTCATGAAAAGGGCGCTTCACATTATCCAATGAAGTAAGAAGAATCAATTGATTACGATCAATTGTATAAAGTAAAACTTTCAAGTGTTGACTTGTTTTTAACAAATAAGAAATTTGTTTTTCTTTTTCATTCGTAATTCCTTGCTCAAAACGGAATACAGAGACAGTAAATAAGGATGCTGGAGTTATTTGGAGCAGGTAGAAATTTTCCATAATTTCTGTGTTTACCTGCATATGATTAGTTAGCAGTTTCCAAAAAAACTCTTGTGATCGCTCTTCTTTTTGGTTTTTTCGGGCTTGAAGTTGCAACAGCTTACTTTTTACGACCTCCGCGTATTTTTTTAGCAAGAGACAATCTTGTTCAGTTAAAGATTTTTCAATTTCTAAAGCCCAAATGAATCCTAAAACGTCTTCTTTGTTCCAAATAGATATCGCGACTCTATCGCCGAGACCAATATCATCTCTTTTTTTTACACGAATAGGCTCCCGATTTTTTAATAAATCGGGAATAATTCCTTCTTTCCACAGGTTATTGATTACTTTTTCAGGTACGCGACGCCCCATAATAGTACCAATTCTCGCTGGGTCTGTCCTTTCATCATGGGTACTATATGCGAGAAGACGATGATTTACATCCTCAATAGTAATCGGACATTGCAAAATCTCACTAACTATATCAGCAAATTCATCCAAACTATCGAAGGTAACTCTAAAAGAATCATTTTTCATATATGTCAAGGTGCCTCCATCCTAAGTTAATATAAATTTTCGTACTCACTGTAAGAAAATTATCCCTCTTATAAATTAACAAAATGATAAAATAAATAACCGGCTCCTTAACGCATAGGAAACTGGTTACAGCAACGCTGGTACTGGTCCCTACATTGAAGTATCCTACATCAAAAATTAAACAACTATACTTTAACCCCGTTCTAAATTTAAAACGGGGTTAAAGTATTTGAAGTTTTAAAATTAAATAACTTTATTTTCACTTTACAGCTTGATAATAGCTACTTACCTCATGTTTATAATCTTTCCATCCTGCTCAATTTGGACATCATTAGAAATAGATTGTAAATACTGTAGCATATTTTGTTTCTCCTGTCCTTGGGTAGGAGTGATTTGATTATTACGAATGATGTACGGATTAAATGACATTTGTTCATTTTCCCCTTTAAATTTCATTGTTAACACTCCTGTTTCTGCACTATGATTTTTCACATAATCAGGAAACAAGAAATTCCCTAGAGAATATGCAACAGGAACCTTATTATAATATTCGAATCCCTGCAACCAATGTAAGGAAGACCTATCTTTTCTACATGAGAAATCGTATCCATTAAACTACCTTGCCAGTAATCTTTTGTACGTTTAGACACAAATTACCTTTTTGCTGTACGCTAAGAGACATTTGTTCAGAAAATCTTATGTTTATAAACAGAGGATAAAAACTCAATAATTTCAACCTTTTCTAGCTATAATCATGTTCATAAAGCGTGTAAATAATTCAATGTTCCGTTGATCGGCTGTTTTAATCTTTCTGAACATATAATCCTTCTCTAAGAACGCTGTTATAGTAAGAATTTATAGTCCTTAGCGTACAATTTTCCAAGAATGATATAGTGATCCCTATTAATCACACTGAAAAATGACGCAGAATATATATTCTACGTCATTTCATGTAAGCACTTCAAAGGATAAGGGGACCTTATACTCACATTAAAACACCAAGCTTTTGAAAAGTAAATCGCTGAGTTTCATCTGTAACCTTTTGTAACCTTAATATAGGGGGAGCACCCATGCTCATCAAGTTAAGATTTTGAAGTACCTTTAAACAAAAAAATTCACTTCTCTACAGTTAGTTAATTATAAGAGTTTATCTCATTTTTTTCGTTTTGGAGAACAAAGAATTTCTTAAGTTGATGGCGATGTGGCGATACCCCTAAGGATAATATAGCTAACGGATTGTCGACTAAATACCTAGCAAAAGCTATGCATAATCAAAAATTAAATTTAGCGAAAAAGGAATAAAGATGTAAAGAAACTTTAAACCACTTAATCTGTCTTTCTCTTATGTAAATATGGTAATAATGAAATTACCCCAAGGATAGCTAAACAAGCTCCAATCCATAGCGGAGATACAAAACCATATCCTTTACTGATTCCAAGACCACCTAGTGAGGAACCAATAACAATACCCAGCGTAATAAAAGAACTATGAACGGTATTTATCATTGTTCCATTACTAGCTGTTTTCATTACCCTCGCAACCATAGCCGGATTCAATGCTACACCAGTTAAACCAATAAAAATTGTAGAAATAACCGCAATGTATTTATTCTCTGCACTTAAAGCAAATGAAGCCAACGCTACGATTAATATAATTAATCCACCCATAAGTATTTTCATTGTAAATTTATCAGCAAACTTGCCAATTATTATATTCCCAATTACCGTCGCACTACCATAGAGAGCAAGTAAATATGGAATACTTGCGCTTGAAAAGCCTGTAACATTTGTAAAGATAGGAGTGAAATAACTAAATGCTGCAAACGTACCACCAATAATGAACATACTTGTCACGTACGCTGCCCAAAGATGAATATTCTTAAATCGCAGAAGTTCGTCTTTCCAATTTAATTGCTCTTTATTTGAAGATGATGGTAACAACCATTGGATCATAATTCCTGATACTAGAACAAGAACAGAAACAGCCCCAAAGCTAATACGCCAGCCATAATATTGCGAAATAAAGGTTGTTATAGGTAACCCTAAGACAGTTGCAATCATTAAACCTGCAAGTACAATCGATGCTGCTTTACCCCTTGAATCAGAGTGAACCAATGTTGCAGAAAAGGAAATCGCAACTCCAAAAGCTGAAGCTGAAGCAATACCAGTTATAATACGTGAAATCATCATAATATCATAGTTCCAAGCAATAGCTCCGAGCGATTGACCAATTAAAAATACAAACATTAAAAACAATAATGTCTGTTTGCTGCGCATTCGTAAGAGAATTGCAGTTAAAATGGGGCCTCCTACCACCATTGCTCCTGCATAAGCTGTAATTAAATACCCAATAGATGATACAGACACCTGGAATGCAAGAGCAAGTTCGTTCATCATACCCGCAACCATAAATTCTGATGTAGTCATACAAAAGATTGCTAAAGCTAATAAATAAATAATCGATGGCATAAAAACACTCCTTATCCATTATTGTAATGATTGGTACAAAAATAGTGCAAAAAAAGAGCGCACTAAGCGCCAAAAATAGACTCCATTGTTCCTTTGATAACCTGTTCAGCTAACATCCGATTTTGCATCGATACATTAAGAACACGGAATCCGTAATAACTGCTTAAAAGCAGACTAGCTAATTCCTCCGCTGATTGCTTCTTTGAAATTTCACCTGTTTGCAATCCTTCCTCCATCACTGTTTCAATAGCTTGTTTAAGAAGTTCAACATGCTTCGAGAAAATTTCTTGTACCATTAAATCGTTTTTAGCACGTTCTACACTGGCATTAATCAATAAACATCCTTTTTGATCAATATTCTCAAAGTCTTCTTTCAATGCCCATTCAAAAAAATTACTTAATCGTTCTTTAACTGGAATTGGCGTATCTAACAATTTCTTTTGTTCCCTAATCCCAATTTCATGGTAGCGTTCTAATACTTGTTTATACAGTTCATGTTTACTACCGAAAGTATTGTATAAACTTCCTTTTCCAAGTCCTGTATCACTGCATAAATCTTGTGTAGAACACCCCTCATATCCTCTTAACCAAAATGTTTTCATTGCAACATCTACAATTGAGGAATAATTAAACTCTCTGGGTCTGCCACGATTACTCAACCTTATTCTCCTCTCATTTTAAAGATAACATTAGTAGAATACTCTTTTTTGTACCGAACGGTCAATATTTTTGTTTTATTGTACTTTAAAATAAAATTTGATTATGTTAGAT
Source organism: Bacillus sp. 05T31 (assembly GCF_056396725.1). Classification (NCBI taxonomy): domain Bacteria; kingdom Bacillati; phylum Bacillota; class Bacilli; order Caryophanales; family Bacillaceae; genus Bacillus; species Bacillus sp. 05T31. Next base: position 1,571 of record NZ_JBFTMA010000102.1, on the reverse strand, counting down.
TACGAATAATTAAAAATAGCTCCCTTATTCAAATACAAGTCTTATTTGAATTAACAATTTTATCAATCTTTATTATTAATTATCAAACTTTGTTATAAATGATCAATCTATTTTACAAAGCTACACTTTTATGAAAATTTTAAATTAAACATGCGTCATCTAATATGAATCTTCGGTTATAACGCAACACAACTTACAGAACAGGGGGAGACAGTGAATGTAGTAGAAAGATTTTCTTTTTATCTGGAACAGGAAAGAAAAAGCATAAATACAATTAAGGGATACACATTAGATATTAAGCAGTATATAAGGTGGTTTAAAGAATCCTATATTTCCTAATGAAGAATCGGTAGAAAGATTCCTTGTTTCACAATACGAAACATACAATCAGCGTTTCACAACTCGTTGTCACTTAGGTTTCGATCAAGCTCCATCAGAACTAACAGCTATGTTTGAAGATAAAAAATAAAGAACCCTCTCCTCTGCAAGAAAAGGAATTCTTTATTTACACAAAAATATTGACGGTACCTGAAGTAGTACATCTCTATAAAAGAAACATACAACCTTACCAACAAATACAAGGTTGTATGTTCTTAATATTATTTACATGTATTCAGGAGCAATCCTGTCCTTTTTGTACAGTCCCTTCAATTGGTTGTCCTATTTGTACAATCGGTCCGTTTTGTATGACCTTAGCACCTTCATATAATTTATCTGCATAATTTTTAAGGTCCTGCCAGCTATCCTTCGCTATCTTCAGATCTATTTTTAATAAAGCAATCCTGTCTGGATTAATTTTGTCAACATTTTTGAGCAATGAGTTATATTTTGATCCTATTGTATGCCACTGATTCGATATATTTTGTAGCGCATCAATAGCTGTATCAATTGTTGCAGTCATATGTTCCGTTTTATTTTTGGCATCTGTCAAAATAACTAATTCTGCCTCTGCTCCAGAAATTCTGGACTTCAATTGTTCTATTTCTTGCTGTGCAGATGCGATATTCTTGTCAGCAGTGACAATCAATGGTATACCAACTGGGGGCATAAATACAGATAAAGCTATATAGCCACCACGTTTATCATAGTTTTCTTTAATTGTATTATTATAATTATTGATTTGTTGTTGTAGAAGTGGAATACCGGCGTTCGTACTTTCTAAAATAGAGATCAATTGATTTGAATCAGCTTTAAAACTTCTTGTATCTTCGGCCATTTTATTTCGGAATGTTTTCAACTTTTCTAGTAGTCCATCCACTTCTTGACTATCTTTCAAAATATTATTATATAATTTCTCCAGTTCATTTTTAAATGTCACTGTATCTTTTTGATCCAAAGCAGCTAGTAATTGATTATAACTCGCTTGAAAGGTATCATTATAACTTACAATATTCTGATTCGTTTTCATCATATGGGGCTTTAGATCATCAAACCAATATATTGCATTCGTTTGCGCATCATTTTGATGCTGAATCATGTTTGCTTGTAAATCACCATTTATAGAACTTATTTTACTTAAATCTGTCAGTTGTTGATTAATGATTGTTAAAGCATATGAAAAAGCATATGAA
>NZ_JBFTMA010000101.1:0-9741 GCF_056396725.1 Bacillus sp. 05T31 | reverse complement strand
CTATTAGCTTACGACGCTGGTACAGGGAGCATTCGAGCAGTTCTTTTTGATTTAAACGGTAATCAACTTGCTGTTAGTCAAAAAGAATGGATTCATAAATCAGACAGTCGTTACCCTGGTTCTATGAATTTTGATGTAACTGAAAACTGGCAGCTCGTTCAACAATGTACGAAAGAGGTTCTTCAAAAAAGTAATACGTCCTCCTCTTCTATTAAAGGTATTAGTGCAACGAGTATGCGTGAAGGCTTTGTTTTATACGATAAAAACGGGCAGGAAATATGGGCTTGTGCAAATGTTGATGGTCGCGCGTCAGCGGAAGTTAGTGAACTAAAAAAAATCCGTTCCGAAATTGAAGAAGATTTATATAAAAAATCCGGTCAAACTTTTTCGTTAGGTGCTTTACCTCGCTTACTTTGGATAAAAAAGCATGAACCAGACGTGTACAGAAACATTCATTCTTTCACGATGTTAAACGATTGGATTTTATATAAATTGTGCGGCGTACTGCAAATTGATTCTTCAAATGGATGTACGTCCGGTATATTYGATTTACAAAATAGAGCTTGGGATAACTSSRTYGCTGAGCAATGCGGTCTTACTCTAGCCTTTTCTCCAAAAGTAAATGAAGCTGGTACAGTTATCGGTAATATCACACAACGAAGTTCTAAATTAACAGGATTACATGAAGGAACACCGGTCGTTGCTGGCGGCGGAGATGCACAAATGGCATCGCTTGGAACTGGAGTTGTAAAGCCTGAACAAACATTTATATGCGGAGGCAGTTTTTGGCAACAAGAAGTAAATATAACAAAACCAGAAACTGATCCAAATGCGGCGATTCGTGTTAATTGCCACGTCATTCCTAACCTATGGCAATACGAAACAATCGCTTTCTTCCCTGGCCTTGTTATGAGGTGGTTTCGAGATGCCTTTTGCCATGAAGAAAAACGGCTCGCTGAAAAACTCGGTGTAGATGCTTATGAATTACTAGAAGAACAAGCGAAAGAAGTTCCTGTAGGCTCTCACGGTATAATCCCTATTTTTTCAAATGTAATGAACTATATTTCTTGGCGACACGCTGCACCATCCTTTTTAAATTTAAGTTTAGATGCTGATAAATGTGGGAAGAAAGAAATGTTCCGGGCAATAGAAGAAAATGCCGCCTTCGTTACATTCGGCAACTTGAAATTAATAGAGGCTCTCACAGGTAAATTTCCTTCTGAAGTGATTTTTGCTGGCGGCGCTGCTAAAGGAAAACTTTGGCCGCAAATTCTTTCAGACGTTCTTGGAATCCCAGTGAAAGTACCAGTTGTAAAAGAAGCGGCAGCTTTAGGAACTGCAATTGCTGCTGGGGTTGGTGCTGGCATATATTCATCTATGGCAGCGACTGCCGAACAGTTTGTACAGTGGGAAAACACATTTGAGCCAGTCACTGAAAATCATGAATTATATAAGGAATTCTATGAAACATGGAAAACTGTGTATAACAGTCAGCTCGCTTTAGCCGATAAAGGGCTCACCTCACATATGTGGATTGCACCCGGTGCTCTGTAACACATTACATAAAGTGAAACTTTAATCAGTGGGGGTTTTGTTCCTCCCCCACTGATTATTAGTTGAACCAATCGGGCGTTTACGGGCAGTTGACCTCCCCCTAACTTCTTTGCTCCAGCCAAATTTTGAGATGGGAGTTTTACTGCCCGTTAACGCGGGATAAAGGAGTGAAATGTATGTTAAAAGCGAATGAAAATGATTTCTCCTATCGCTTCGGTGATAACGGGCCTAAATATTTAATACAAGGTCCAAATATCGATCTTGGCCTAGTCGTGATTCAGCCTGGGCAAGAGTTTCAAAATCACTATCATACAACGTGCGAAGAAGTCTTCTATGCGTTAGAAGGCGAAATAGATTTCTATGTGAATAACGAGAGAGTTCCGATCAAACAAGGGGATGTCTTGCAAGTTCGACCTCATGAATCCCATTATCTTATTAACCATTCTGATAAGCCTTTTAAAGCTGTTTTTATAAAGTCACCACATTTACCAAATAAAGATACTGTACAAACTGAAAATCCAACATTAACGAAGGAGTGATTCCTAATGACTTGGGGATTTAAAAATCGATTAAATACAATTTTACCTGACGGCAGAGCGGTTATGTTAGCGATAGATCACGGCTACTTTTTAGGGCCAATTCACGGACTTGAACAACCGTTAGAAACAGTTAAAAACTTACTTCCATATACTGATTCCCTCTTTTTAACACGAGGCGTATTAAGTTCCTGTATTCCTGAAAACTGCAACACACCGATGGTTATGCGTGTATCAGGCGGGGCAACTGTAGTAGGCAAAGATTTAGCGAATGAAACAATTGTTACACCTGTGAAAGAAGCAGTAAAACAAAACGCAATTGGCGTCGGCGTTTCTGTCTTTGTTGGATCAGACTATGAAACACAAACTGTTTCAAATCTCGCAAACGTAGTCTCTGAAGCTCACGATTACGGCCTGCCAGTACTCGGTATTACCGCCGTTGCAAAAGAACTACAAAAACGTGAAGCTCGCTTTCTAGCACTCGCCTCCCGCGTATGTGTTGAAATGGGAGCTGATATTATTAAAACGTACTACTGCGAAGGATTCGAAAAAATCACAAGCACATGCCCTGCTCCAGTCGTAATCGCGGGAGGACCGAAACTAGATTCAATCGAAGACGCATTAAACATTACGTACAATGCGCTGCAAGAAGGCGCAATCGGAGTAGACATGGGCCGAAACATATGGCAATCCGAACATCCAACTGCGATGATTCAAGCGATTCATGGTATTGTGAAAAATGGATTGAATGTGAAAGAGGCGCTGGAACTATATAATGACGTGAAAAATTAATGTGAAAAGATGGACTATTTATTATAAAGGGTTCAGTTAAGAAGAGTAAAACTTGTTTTGACACTCAAACTACAAAAGGAAAAGGATGGCAAGTGCCATCCTTTTTGACATACATTGAACTTTTACTGTTTTCAAGTTTCCTTCTTCGACTAACGAGCCAAAAATTTTAATCAACCTTTAACTTTATAGCTTTTGTAGCAATAAAAGTTTTAATATGCTTATCTAATATCCTTGTTCCACCAAAATCATCCTCATAAAAACCCGTTATAACAAAACCAGCTTCAACTTGACCTTGGATTTGATTTTCTAGAGTATGTGCGTATTCTATTGTTTGATTTAAATTAATATAATCTTGAACTTCATCCTCTGGTAAATAATCCAATGTTGATGAAGGTATTGAATGTTTAACATCCAAAATACCTTTTTGTTCTTGGTTGTCATCAAAAATCCATAGTAAAGGATTTGTAAATCCAGAAATAAGAATACCTTTATTCTTTAAAACCCTTGAAATCTCATTCCATACAAGATGAACATCTTTTACAAACAAATTAGAAACAGGATTTACGACAATATCAAAATATTCATCTTCAAAATCATTATGGTCTGACATATCTCCTTGTACTGTTTTTAAAGTTAATCCATCCCGTTCCGCTACCATTTCATCTTGTTCCAATTGCTTCTTAGATATATCAGTAACTGTTACATCTGCTCCAGCAGCAGCCAGTACTGGTGCTTGTTGCCCCCCACCTGATGCTAAACAAAGTATCTTTAATCCCTCTAATGACTTTGGAAACCAATCTCTAGGAACTGATTTTTCTGTGGTGACTGTAATTTCCCATTCACCTGATTTACTTTTTTCAATAACCTCACTACTTACAGGTTGAGTATATCTAGAACCTTCTTCAACCTTCTTATCCCATGCATTACTGTTTTGTTGTGTAGTATCCATTATAATCATTCCTCCTAACTATCTAGTTGCATTTTAATTGTGACATTATTAACTATTTACACCCTTTTTCTATTAACCTGCCGATAGTTAATAAATGGTTTTCTATATTTATTTTAACACATAAACATCCTATTTTTCTAAATATTTAAATTAATTGATTATATTGTAAAAAACGAGAATTGTTTCAGTTATAATAAAATATGAAAACAAAATAAAGGAAAAGAGGAATGATTATGCAACGAATACCTTTTGAACGCCCTACTGATCATTATGATGAACGCTTATCTTCTATTGATGAAAAAATTTGCTCTTTATTAAAAGAACGGAAAGAACTTTCGAATGGGAATCCGGGTTTCCCACCAGATGAAGCCATTTCTAATTGGGCAAAGCAGAACGGGTTATATCCCGATTATTTAAATTCATTATTCTCATCTATGATGGACGAAGATGAGTTTAAACCTCGCGTCGAACCGACTAAGTTTAAAAAACATATACCCGTTTTAAAAACTTATGAACATAAAGAAACTGTGTATACTGTAACCTTTATTCGTCAATATTCTAACGCTAGTGTAATTAATTTATATAAGGAATGGGATCAAAAAAAACAATACACTTAATGAGAATCATACACATAGCCTTGTTGAATTATCGATAAATGATACATACGATTGCTGGGCAGAAGGATGGACTGGAACAGATGGACATGTGAGCTACCAATTTGTAGTTTCCCCTACTCTTCCTAATAATCTCTCTGGAATTAGCTTATTATTTAAAGAACAAAGTATGCCATTTATTAAAGATCAAGCTATGCTTGAATTTGAAATTCGGTTAGATTAATAAAGTGAAACTTTAATCAATCGGGCTTTTGAATAAAAGATGCTTATTTTTTACTTTGGTGTTCCATTAAATAAGCGAATAAAATGATCAAGCCCCTTTCCAAACTGGATAAGGGGTTATATATACACCTTCAAAGAATTATTCTTGATGAGTGCCATTCAGTTTTGAGACTTTCTTACCATCTCTATAGTAAAGGCAAGATACTTCAATTAACAATCCATTAAACATTGTAAAATAAAAACCATAACTACTACCTCTCATTGAATACGGTTYCTTGTCTATTTCAATGCCACCAGCTACTAAACGATTATATGATTGATCAACTTCACTTGAAGTTTCCACTAAAAAACCAATATGAAAAGCTTCAGGATACATAACTTCCTTATTCCCCTTAAATGCTTTTGGATCACTTAGCACGAGTATAAATCCACTCTCATCACTCATTACTACAAGTGCCTTTCCCTTTTGCTCCAAAAATTGAAAATCAAAAAATATTTCAAAGAAATGTCTAGCTTCTGATAAATCATCAACACATAGATTTAAATGATTCAACTTCATTCACTCCTCTCCTTTTAAGCAGAGGGTATATATACTCATATTAATAACACTTACATATGTAAGGAAAGATATTCAAGTGTTCCGTATAGTCTAGAACGTTTTTTAAAATGCAACATTTGGAATACAATGAATGAAATTATATGAACGATTCGACACGGAATCTCGATTTACCGATAAAGGCTGTCAATCGTAGTAATCTACTTAATTCTTTGTGCAATTGGGTGATCATCCTTTAGTTGCAGTAGATCCCATAAATTCCCGTATAAGTCCTTAAATACTGCAACAATTCCGTATGATTGCTCTTTCGGCTCTCTCACAAATTCTATTCCTCTTGAAATCATTTCATTATAATCTCTCCAAAAATCGTCAGTATTTAAGAAAAGAAATACTCTACCGCCTGATTGGTTACCAATAAAGGGCTCTTGCTCAGGTTTAGATGCCCTGGCTAGTAATATTGTTGTGCCGACTGAACCTGGAGGAGATACCACTACCCACCGTTTGTTTTCTTCTGGCTGATAAATATCTTCAACTAATGTGAAATTTAGTTTCTTTGTATAAAATTCTATTGCCTCATCATAGTCTTTTACTACTAATGCGATATGAACTATCGATTGAACCATTATTATTCCTCCTAATCTTACTCACTGATMGAGTTTATATTATAACATTTCTAGTTTTAACTTATCCGTTAATTATTCTTACATCACAGGCGAATCATTCTCTTTATTCAATATAAATAACCATCTATCAGTAAGCAGATAGATGGTTATTTATTCGAAAGAATATAATTAAACAAATGTATTTTTACGACTGTTGATAAGCCGATTTCGATGATTTCACATAATAAACTCCGTGCTCAACCTTAATGATATGATCTGGTTTTGGCTTACCGCGGCCCGCTCTATGTCCAGCTAAGTGCTCTTCACTCGTTTCCCAGTTCTTCCATGCTTCTTCCGATTCCCACCGAATCATAACTACAACTTCTTCGTCTCCGCGTCTTACTTTTTTAACGAGAACACTTAAGTCGATGAATCCTTCAAATTTTTCAATAATTCCTTCTCCTGTGAAACGCTCTACAACTATATTAGATGTACCTTCTTTTACTGTAAATGTCTTCGTTTCGATAAACATATATTCCACTCCCTCTTTGTAATACGAATACTAGTATTCTTCTATTATAATTGATTATGATAATTRTTTTCAATTATAAAGTTTCAAATCTTTAGAATTATGCTGACTTCTCCTCAATCGCCTCATCTAAAAATTTGAAATACGGAAGCAATATCCCTATTAAAGAAGTAACACATATAATCGAACCGATGATAAAGTATARTACTCTCACTCCCCACATTTCACTCAGTATTCCCCCWARWAACACACCTAATGGCATTGCCGATCGTATGAAAAATAATCGCACTGAAAATACTTTTCCTATCATATTAYTTGGGACAGTTTGTTGGCATATCGTCGTRTTATGAACATTGAAAAATGMAATACAWATACCMGCAATTACCTCGATTACAATCGCAATAATAATACTATTATTTAAACCTAGTGAAGTGTAAGTAAGGCCCCCTACGAATAATCCCCCAAGCATAAGTAATCTACGGCTTCTATACTTCACTTTCCCAACTAACATGGAACCAACTACATAGCCAAGTGGGAATCCTGCCATAAAATAACCGTATTCAGCATACCCTGCCGATAGTTCATCTTTAATATAAGGAAGATTCGTAACCATCGTTACTCCTACTCCAAATTGAACGAATGTTAGAAAGATACCAAGCCAAACGATAACTGGTTTTGTGAAAAAGTATGTAAAGCCGTGAAGAAACTCTTCTAGCCACGTTTTTCGAAGTTCTTGCTTTATCCTCTTTTCTGTAATGAAAAGTAATAATCCTCCACTTATAAATAGACAAACGCACACAAAAAATAATGTAAGCTTCATTCCAATAAAATGAATGACGATACCACCTAWTACTGGCGCKAGAAACATCATAAGACGAGTCATTCCATCTATATACGCATTYGCRTCTTGAAGCTGCTCTTTACTTACAAYRSTYGGTGTAATCGCTTGACTGGCGGGTGTATAMAGMGGCGTAATGAGMCCWACTATAATTTGAACAACGTAAATGTGCCATACTTCTACACTGTTAGTAACTAGCATTACTAAAGGCAGTAAGAAAACAGAGGCCCGCATCCATTGCGAAAAAATCATAATCCACTTTCKGCTCCATTTATCAATAWATGGSCCRCTTATAAGTTGYAGTATGAGWGAMGGRATWARATATAGTAACCACATACTRCTTAATGCTGTTTTYGATCCTGTTAAYTCATAWACRAGAATTGAATTACATAACGTCCCGAAAGCCCCGCCTAATTCTGAAATTGCACTGCCAATCCACATAAAAAAGAATGAACGATTTTTCAATACACTATTCACTATAGCTCACCAACTTTTCTATTAAATTCCTCCCTTTATGTACATTCTCGTTGTATATTATCTATTCAAAAATGCATCTAATTCTTTCGCTAAAGACTGCAATGCTTTCTTTCTTAACACATATTTCCCATCATGAATATCAACTAACTTTGCTGAACGTAAAAGTTTCAAATGATGATGTACTGTCGATTTTCCTAGTTGTAATCTTTCCGTTATTTCTTGCAGTGTACGCTCTTGTTCAAATAATAGTTTTACAATACGCAATCTTGCCTCGTCCCCGAGCGCCTTATGTTTATGAACTAAAAAATAACTCGGTTCATACGGATCTTCTGGATGAATACTTTCATTTGCGACCGGATAATGAAACACTTTCGTATCTTCAATATCAGCTTCTATGTTCCACGGTCTGTACGTAATTTGCGGGATAAGAAGTACGTGATGCACACTTGGCTCTGGCATATATATAACACCACCTGTAGCCCACTCGACAAACTCTTCCGGTTTCATCTTTTTATTCATTTCATTTTTCGCTTCATAATCTCGCTTTAATATAGAGAGCAGTTGCTCCTCTTCTTTCTTAATAACACCCTCATACCATCCTGTCATAACCGCGATTAAATGACCCTTTAGTTCTTGTACAGCTGCATCACATATAAAGCCAATATAAGTAGAGAAAAACTGGTGATCATGTGTCAGTTCCTTTAATTCATGTATTGCAGTTACGTCTCCATTTGCTGCTAAACGTCTTTTTCTTTGATGCATTTCTCCTAAAAACGGTAAGCACACATATTTAAAATCTACTTCCGATAACGAATTGATATTGTGAACAAACTGAGATAAATCCGTAAAATCTCCATCATACAGTAACTGTAGCAACGCTTTCCACGTATTRTGCTTCTCRACAAATTGYAAATGCTCTATCATTTCATGWGRTAAAGATTKTCTWATTTCTTCCCATTCRCTTTGAGKCTTTTCAAGMGTRTCGATTAACCTCTTATGAGTAATTGCTGCAATGCCAAGTGCACATTCGAAAAGTATCGAATACTTCATTTGAACATTGTACGTTTCTCTGTTTCTACTCGTTACGTGAAAGACTTCCATTTCATCCCCTCCTTATTTGCTAAGTATTAAATTCTATWTTTATCGAATTATACCTTCTAWWTTTTTAGAATTTTGAAATATTACAAAATTTATTTCACTACAAKTTTTTAAATTTAAGCTRCAGTTGMTTTTCWTGTTCAACTATGAGGCAGGTTTMTTGAWGAGAAAGGAGAATTTATTGCAGTAAGAAAAATGATTTTGAAAGTATAAGTTTATTTCTGCAATTGCTACAACGGTGTCATATTGTTCTTTTAGAAACGTACCTACTTATCAATCAGATGATAAGTAGGTACGTTTCTACCTAATTTCTCTAACATTTATTGTTGGTCTATCTCATAGTTAAGGAGGCTATATGAATGGGTAAAAAAGAAGTATTACAAAATGGAGTCAAACAAGTTTTTTACGAAGAAGAATGGTACCCACCGATATCAGAAGCGTTAAAGAATCTTACTGCTGCACAAGCATGTTGGCACCCAGAAGGAACGGCCAGTAATACGATTTGGGAAAATGCAAACCATTTACTAATCTTTAAAGAGCGCTTACTTTCTCGCTTACATCAAGATGACACATTTGTTGCTCCACAAAATAATGATGACACGTTTGTCCAAGGTGGACCTAATGATGATGGTGCTTGGCAACAAACAGTGAAGCGAACGCTTCACGTACATGATGCCTTACAATCTTCATTAACATCCCTTCAAGAAGCAGAACTGGATCAACCAATTCCTTCTCTACCAGTTTGGCAACAATATATGAATATCCTTTTGCACGATGCTTATCATACAGGACAAATTATACAACTCCGGAAACTCCAAGGTTCATGGCCAACTCATCGTTCTTATTTATAAACGATGATTAAAATTTCTTATATTAATATGCAGCAAAACAATTGAAAATAGCTAACTGTTACATCAATCCCTCTTATAATTACTGCTATTACTCAGGATAAAAAAATTGAAATAGTTTAATCC
>NZ_JBFTMA010000100.1:0-9806 GCF_056396725.1 Bacillus sp. 05T31 | reverse complement strand
GAATTAGAGGCTACACCTATTTTGCAAAAGAAAAAACGCAGGAGACATTCCTACGTTTTTCTTTATAAATATAAAAAAAGTTTTGATATTATTTCAAAAATGCTATAAGGAAAAGATTATAAATTGTAAGTAAGGAATTTATTTTTTCCAACGCTACTATTTTATATCAAGACATACTTTACACAAAACTACAAATCATTATTTACTTTATTGCTCTTAGTTACGGAAACAATTATACTAGATGTAATCTGATTAATAATCTGAATATTCTTTGAATTAAGAGTGAGATTTCCTTTGAGGGCATAGAAATTGTAGAGTATATCACCATGATGTTTAACATGTAAGTTTCTTCCTATTTATATAAGTTCTCAATATGAACTTATATACTACCATTACGAATTGCCTCTTAGATTACTATCATACTGCAATAAAATGAAGGAACTCCTTTTCTTTAACCTAAATTCTATTTCCACTAAATGAATTAAAAAACGATAATAAAATTAGGAGGATTACGATGCCCCAGCTTGATTCATTACATCCCATAGTAGAAAAAATAATCACCAATATTGAAAAATTAATGGTCGGAAAACGAMAAGAAACGMTCTTAGCTTTGACAGCTCTCTTAGCTGAAGGTCACGTACTATTAGAAGATGTTCCCGGTGTCGGGAAAACAATGCTAGTACGTGCTCTTTCTAAATCAATTGATGCTGATTACAAGCGTATTCAATTCACACCTGATTTACTGCCGTCAGATGTAACAGGTGTTTCTATTTATAATCCAAAAGAACTCCAATTTGAGTTCAAGCCTGGACCGATTATGGGGAATTTTGTACTTGCTGATGAAATTAATCGTACATCTCCAAAGACACAATCTGCCTTACTTGAAAGTATGGAAGAAGGCACTATCACAATAGATGGCATTACAAGATCGTTACCAAAACCTTTCTTTGTAATGGCTACACAAAATCCGGTCGAATATGAGGGAACATATCCTTTACCAGAAGCTCAGCTCGATCGTTTCTTGTTGAAGCTAAGAATGGGATATCCTACACCAGAAGAAGAATTTGAAATTTTAAACCGGATGGAAAAAACAAATCCACTCTCTCATTTACAAGCTATTACTACAATAAAAGAATTACTTTATTTACAACAAAGCGTACGGGATATAAGCATGGACAAAGCAATCAAGCATTACATTGTAAAGCTTGTTAGTCAGACTCGTTCTTATAGTTCTATACAGCTAGGTGCAAGTCCACGCGGCTCAATCGCTTTAATGAAAGCTTCACAAGCTTATGCATTCATCCATGGCAGAAATTATGTTATTCCAGACGATGTTAAATTTTTAGCGCCTTACGTTTTAGCTCACAGACTCATTCTAAAAATGGAAGCAAGATTTGAAGGAATAACAGGAGAACAAGTTATCGCCAAAATCGTTGCACGAACTACCGTGCCGACTCAAAGGACGAAAAACCTTTGATGAAACGACTACTACGGGCGCTATATCACGTTACGAAGTTATTGCTAATACCWTTATGCCTAATCTTAACATTTGTATACGCTATGCTTCAAGGAGGATTTGTAAGTTGGTTTTTGTTTTACAGTACGATTCCTATTGGCCTTTATTCACTACTACTTCCCTTCTACGCTTTACGAGACGCTGAAGTAAAACGAATAACAAACCAAAACGAATATGCAGCAGGAGAACAATTTTTAAGTACTATTACAATAAAAAGAAGATTTCCTTTCCCCTTACTTTATTTAATTATAGAAGATGAACTGCCATCACAATTTACAAATTGTAGACAAACGAAGGTGAATAAGGTAATACTCTTTCCAGGATTGAAACGAAATATTTCGTTTCAATATGTAATTGACACAATCCCTAGAGGAGAGCACACTTTTTCAAGCGTACGTGTCAAAACTGGTGATCTATTCGGAATGATGGAGAAAGAAGTAACTTTTTCAGTTCTAGATACATTTTTAGTCTATCCCCAGTATGTAGCTATAACGTATCGACAATTGGAAAATCATTTCGAACAAGGAGCGCTTTCAGCAAATATAAATTTAGCAAAGGACTCTACAATTTCTGTCGGTGTCAGAGAATATAAGCCTGGTGATCGCTTTTCATGGATTGATTGGAAAGCAACTGCACGAACAAACAACATTATGACGAAAGAGTTTGAACAACAGCGCAGCCATAATATTATGATATTCATGGACAGAACCCCGTCCCCTCTATTCGAATCAGTCGTAACATTTTCCGCCTCTATTGTAAGGGCTGTATTGAAGCAAAATTCACCAGCGTCATTCGTGTCTGTCGGAAAAGAACGAACTTTTTTCCCTTTAGACAATGGAGATAGTCAGTTGCATCAAATCTTTTGTCATTTAGCGAAAGTACAAGCGGACAGTGTATTCCCGCTCTCCCGGAGTGTAGAAATGGAATTAAGAAAAATTTATGAGCCCGTAACGATTATACTCATAACAAGCGATCTTTCTCCCGATATTCAAAAGGCGGCTGACTATGCTGCTATTAAAAATAGAAAATTAATGGTGTTTGTCGTGAAAGAAAAAGCAAATCAACTCTCACATCGAGAACTAAGTATTCTAGAAACTCTACAAAAACGAAAAATATTTGTAAATGTGGTTTATGGGAACCGGTATACAAACGTGTTTTTTGAGGTGAGCAAATGATAACATTACGAACAAAATACAAATGGGATATGAGCAGATTCTTCATGCATGTATGTGCATTTTTACTTTTACTAGAATGGCTAAGACCCCTTATAAGTATTACAAACGTAGGGAGATTAGATATTTTTGTAATATTTATAGGAATTTGCTTCACTCTCTCTTTTTTTCAAACAAGGTGGCAGATTCCAATAAAGATCGTCACGATCTTATTCATCATTCATTTCCTGYATTATAAAAATGCTTTTATAARTCCATCTTGGCTAACAAAATTTTTTKCTGATATTTCTCGAAATTCCTCYCTGTTWTTYCARGGGRATTTGCTRGATATTTCTCCAGTTTTTCCAACATTATTATTTTTTCTATCATTTTGGTTTTTGAGTTCTTTCAGCTCTTTTTGGGTTATTCATAAAAAACGTGGGTTGTTATTTCTTGCATTGACTATTATTTATATCACAACTTTTCATAACTTACATTTATACAATGCAAACTACGCTATTATTCGTACTGTTGTCATCGGCTTTTTTATACTTAGTCTTCTTCAAATAGAACGAATAAAAAAGATGGAACACTTACAAAATTATGCTAGARCAATCTCAAAATTACTTAGACCTCTTACAATATTTATTGTATTGTCAGCAACCATCGCATACTTTGCTCCAAAATTTGGCCCTCAATGGCCAAACCCAATGGATTTTTTGAAATTCAACACATCTGAAGCAAGTAAAGAACAAGAAGTTTCTAAAATTGGATATGGTCTAGATGACTCGCAATTAGGCGGTCCTTTTAAGCCGGATAATACAATTATTTTTACAGCACAAACGCAAAACAAACAATATTGGAGAGTAGAAACGAAAGATTTTTATACAGGAAAAGGTTGGGATCTTTCTGAAAATCGAAAAAAAGTTTCTTTTAAAAATAAAAACGACGTCGTGAGCTGGTACGAACCAAATACAAAAACGGAGATAACTGAGGCAACAATCACCATGCAAAAAAGTTATCCTCACCTTACCTATCCAGCAGGATTAGTATCAGTTGAGGCTTCTTCTGATGTATCATACAGCGTTGACCCATTTTCAGAAAAAATCTATACGATGCAAGGAGACTCTTCTACTACTTTAAATTCGTATAAAGTAACATATGAGATTCCGGAGTTTTCCATAGAAAATTTGAAATCTGTAAAAACGAATGAAGGTCATGAAACAAGTCCTTATTTCATGACAAAGTACACACAACTTCCCGAATCATTACCGCAGCGAGTAAGAGACTTRGCTGTTAATCTTACAAATGATAAAGGCAACCGATATGAYAAAGTATTAGCTATTGAAAATTACTTCACAGACAATTCTTTTGTATACGAAACAATGAATGTCTTATACCCTGCCAAAAACCAAGACTATGTAGATCAATTCCTTTTCGATACAAAAAGCGGCTACTGTAATAATTTTTCGACGTCTATGATCGTGTTACTTCGTTCTGCCGGGATTCCCGCTCGCTGGGTAAAAGGCTATACAGAAGGAACTCTGGAGAATACACTTGCTAGTACAGAAGGTGAGAATGTTTATACAATCGCGAACAATAACGCACACTCTTGGGTCGAAGTATATTTCCCAGGATACGGATGGATTCCATTCGAACCAACAAAAGGATTTACCAATCCCTATAATTTCACAAATAATACTCCTGCTTCTACTTCACAAAATAACGAAGTAAATAATTCTAATAACGAGCCAATACACCAACGGAACAATGAAGCAAAGCTCAAAAGTTTAATAGAAAATACAGAAGAAGCCTCTACTAAAAAGATCACAAATTCCAAAAATGATTTTTCTTGGTGGTACGTATTCCTCTCTACGATACCGATTAGTATCATCGGATACATTCTCTTCACCACTAGAATGAAATGGATTACATTTTTTATTATTCTTTTCTATAAATACCGAAAAGATGATGCTGTTTATCAAAAAGCTTACGGTGCACTTTTAAAACAATTTGCGAGAATCGGCATACCACGGGGTGAAAGTCAAACATTCCGAGAATACGCTCTCCACATCGATACACTTTACAATTCGGCCGATATGCAACAACTTACTTTCAGTTATGAGAACGCTATGTATCAAAAGGAACAGGCCGCAGCCGAATGGAAGACATCCGTACACTTATGGGAAGTGCTTATGAAAAAAGCAGCTTCTCTGCCTAAATCAAACGACTACGATAGAGTGATTTAATCTTGATAATGTGAGTTTAAAGAAAACACCTCRAAGAGCTACTTTGTTCTTTGAGGTGTTTTTTAGTAAACATAATAGATAGCTAACTCCTAATTATTCCCCAAGCACCTTCTCAATCTCAACCTCTAAATCCACCGGCTTCGTCTGCGGCGCAAAACGTCCTACTACTTTCCCGTCTTTTCCGATTAGAAACTTAGTAAAGTTCCATTTTACTGCTTTCATACCGAGTAAACCTGGTGCTTGCTCTGTCATGTATGTATACAGAGGATGAGCTTTATCACCTTTCACATCAACCTTTGCAAACATCGGGAAGTTTACACCGAAGTTCAACTCACAAAAACTAGTAATATCCGCTTCTGTACCTGGTTCTTGTCCYCCRAATTGRTTACAAGGGAAACCGAGTATTTCTARTCCTTGRTCTTTATATTTATCATATACTTCCTGTAACCCTTTATATTGTGGTGTAAATCCACATTTACTAGCTACATTTACAATAAGAAGTGCTTTTCCTTCGTAATCTTTTAACGATTTTTCTTCTCCTGTTATTGTTTTAGCTGAAAAATCATAAACTGTCATTGTTCCTACCCCTCTCTTCACTATCATTCTATGTTTATACTATACTACATTCGTGAATATACAGCTCTTATTACGTACTCACATACCGGAATGATAGCGCTTTATTTTCGTTCGRAAATTCGACACAATATACTAGACTTTTATGATGGAAAGTTTTACAATTAATTTGTGAACAAAATGTGACAGTTTATATTTCCATTATAATAGAAAAGGATGGTGTTCATTATGAAAACTGCACAACATGAAACGATTTCAAATCGCGAGTTTTATTTCGTACTATATATGATGTTATTGTATGTTATTGGCTGGGTAATCGATGTAAATGGTTTATTTTTAAGCTCCTACTTTAATTTAGCAGGAGAAATTATGCTTCCGATCGTTGGCGGCATTGTTGGACTGTTCGTTATGTCTATCAATAAAGAACAAACGAAATAACTACATTACAAAAGGGCAGAAGACGAGCTTTCGTTTTCTGTCTTTTTCTATTTTTAGCGTATAATAGATACATACCGTATATAAGGAGTGGTAAGTATGAAAAAAGTAGAACAACTATCTTCTCATCTATATCTTATTGATGATTATGACTTACAACATGATGAACGCACAGGTACATACGTTTTATTAGGTGACGATATTACTTTAATTGAAACTTGTGCGGCTCCTTCTCTTCCCTATATTTTAGACGGCTTACAGCAATTACATATTAATTTAAATGATGTAAAAAACATTATCGTTACACATGTTCATTTAGATCACGCCGGGGCTGCTGGTTTAATGATGGAAAAGTGTCCAAACGCTACTTTATATGTGCATTCTCGCGGTGCTCGTCATATGATTGATCCAACAAAACTAATTCTTGGCGCAAAAGCTGTGTACAAAGAAGATTTTGATAAACTTTTTGATCCAATTCTTCCAATTGAAGAAGAACGTGTTCATATTGTACAAAATGGTGATACATTAAAAATTGAAGAAGACCGTACACTCACATTTTATGATACACCGGGACATGCGAAGCACCATATTAGCATTCACGATTCATTAACAAACGGCATTTTTACTGGCGATACAATAGGAATTTATTATAGAGAACTCGCAGATCTTGATGTAGAACTATATCTACCATCAACGTCTCCTTCACAATTCCAGCCAGATGCGATGATTGCTTCTAAAAATCATATTCAAAGTATGAATGTAGATACTATTTATTTCGGTCATTACGGCGCATCATCCAATGTTACAGAAGTATATAACCAACTTGAACATTGGTTACCTATTTTCGTTAATACTGGAAATGAAGTTTTTCAAAAACATACTGATTTTGATGAGGCTACTAAGGCATTACAATCTTTACTAATGGAGAAAGTTTCCACTCATCTTACAAARYTAAAYGTYCCATCARATCATTCYGTWTATAACATTTTACATCTWGATWTAGAAATTAGCGCGATGGGWATTATTGATTAYTTMACGAAGCAAGAAAAATCAAATTCCACTATTAACTAACAGTAAAAGAAGAGATATACAAACAGCAGTTATTGTATATCTCTTCTTTTTTTGAATATATTTTGAGTAAAGGATGGTGGAATRSAATGCAAAAAGTGATRCTAYACCTCTGCTTYACATTATTTATCRTCTTATTATTAKTTGTMGGWGTWAAAATTCAATTTTATTTAGATACAGACGCGCAAGTGAATTTTAACGTTTATCCAAGATTATTCTACTTTACACTCTTCCCTCTTATAGTTGGCATTTTATTACGATTCCTTCAATCTATTAATCATTCAATGAATAAACAAAACTGGAGCTTTCAACCGGATAAATTTATTGCTATTACAGTGCCTACACTATTCATTTCCTTTTCCCCTACATTACTCTTTTCACCACTTGGCGAATACCTACCTTATTTAGCTAATATTATTCTCGTGAACACAACTTTCGTTACTATAATTAGCCTAATTGCAGGTTATTCACTATTAGATTGTTTTATACAAAAGGACAATGCAACTATGAAAAAATATAATTGATGACCAATTTTTTAAATGTCGTTGGTTACGGTGTTTTATTTATAAGTGCGATATTACTTGTAAGAGTTGCTATACATGCGGTAAAGAAATTTAAGTAATAGCAAAACGAGTATGAAATCGCATAGATTTTATACTCGTTTTTTATTGTTCATATATTTAATTGATAATAGGAAATTTATGTTAAACTAAAGAAAGTCGTGCACTAAATCAAAATACATTTCAAACAAGGGAGACTTATTATGAAATTAGGGACTTTCTCGTTTCTAACGTTTATCGCAAGTATATGTTCTTTCTTTGTTTTAAGAGGACCTAATGCGAATTTAACATTAATTATTGTGCTTCTAAGTATTCTTTCATTACTCGGTATTATTTTTGCGATCGCATCAAAGAATTGGCTATTTAAAATAGTTGGTACGGCGTTAAATGGAGTAATACTAGTATTTGTATATTTCTTATTGCTAGCAAAAGGAATAGGTGGTTAATATATTTACGTTTCAATAAGAAAAGCTCACAGCTTAAGCTATGAGCTTTTTTACTTATCTCACCTTTTCATCTACATACTCCATAAACTGTTCTGCTTTAATAAATCTTTCTTTATACGCTTCAGGTACTTCTTCTACTGTTATCCCACCACTCGATTTCGCTTTTACTAATACAGTTTGATATGACATTAACGCTTCCATATATCGTTCATACTCTTCTGAAGTTAATACTTCTTTACTAGATTTATGGCCATTTAATTTATCAAAATACGGCTGAAGTTCCATTTCTACCTTTTTCATTTCCTCTTTTTTAGCTGGTGATAATTGATCATAATCAATATTACCGTTCGAATCCCCGTACTCAAGCTTTGCATTTGTTAATTTCTTTAGTTCTTTTGTAAACTCTTCATATTCCTTCGCACCCATTTCGTCTTTCGCTTGTGATAACTTTGCATTAAAACGCATGTATCCTTCTAATGTTATAGCTCCGGCATGTTTTTTTAAGTTCTCAAAAGATCCGTATATACCATCCGCCATAATAGATTGGTAAGCAAAACCAGTCGTTGGGATTAAAAATGCGGCTGCAAGCACTCCTGCGATAAGGCGCTTCTTCCTTTTACTTCCCCCGCTCTTCATTTTTATTTGAACAATTACTTTTTCTTTTAACTCCGGCGGGGCAATAATCCCCTTCGCTTCTTCTTGTATAGATTCTCTAACTCTACAATCTAAGCTCATTTCACATTCCCTACCTCTCCTAAAAAGATTTCTTCTACTTGCTCTTTTTGACGTAGTTTCTTTAATGCCGCATGAATTCTAGACTTCACTGTACCGATTGGAATATGTAATATTTGTGCTACTTCTTCTTGAGAGTAATCGTGTAAGTATCTTAAGATAATAACTTGTTTCAATTTATACGGTAACTTATGAATGAGTTCGATTAATTTTTGATTTGATATTTTACTTACAACATCGCTAGAAAAATCAATTTGTACTGGTTTTCTTTGCTCTTCTGCTTTTTTTACAATTCGYAGTCGCATCCACCTCTTTCTTCTATAAGAATGAATTTGTTTAATCGCAAGTCCAATTAGCCAAGGTCTAAATGGCTTCTCGCTATCATATTTACGAAGCGATTCATATAGCTGTATGTATATTTCTTGAACGACATCATCTACATCTGCTTTGTCTTCTATTAAAAAATGTGCTGTCTTATATATTTCTTGAATCGTTTTATCATACAATTCGCTATATGCTTCTTTATTGCCTGATAAAGTTAATTGGATTAAATCTGAATACACTGTTTCACCCTTCATGTACCATCCCTCCTTTGTCCTACACTATATATTGGCAAGAAAACGATATTTCGTTCGAGTTCTTTCAAAGTTTTTTCAAATAAATTAATATAATGATGCAATGACTTCATAAGCTTCACTTATAACCTTGCATAACAATTATATAATTTTCCAATTTCTAATAAAGATTTAAAATAATATATATATTCAAATTTAGGAGGATGTATATGAAAGCTATCGTTGTAACTTCGTTCGGTGGTCCTGAAGTGATGAAATATACAGACGTGGAGATGCCGGCTATTTCAGACAATCAAGTGTTAATACGCGTTGTTGCTGCTAGTGTTAATTTTGCCGATATTAAATCACGTTATGGCAAAAAAGGAAACAAAGCACTACCTTTTATCCCAGGGATAGATGCAGCTGGTATTGTAGAACGCGTAGGTTCTCATGTAAAAAACATTTATCCTGGCCAACGAGTCATTGCTTTTCCTCAAAATGGTTCATACTCTGAATATGTTG
>NZ_JBFTMA010000099.1:0-9848 GCF_056396725.1 Bacillus sp. 05T31 | reverse complement strand
ATATATTACTCTGAGGAAAAAGGTGTGAAATCTTGGGAAGAGGTTAAAAAAGACGAGCTCCCTACAAAAGTAAAAGAAAAATTAAAGTTGAATTAACATATAAAAGACGCCATTGTTAGAGAAATATATCCCCTATTTCTTTAGAGTTTCAAAAGCGAAAGACTGACAGTTATTGTCGGTCTTTTGCTTTTACAGGAATAAGCACGTAATTTTGTGGTGCTTTAAGTACTAAGAAGGCTTAATTTTGTTTATGTATTTGTTGTAACTTAATGGATTTCGTAATGGCTATGATATAATAAAATTCAAGTATAATAAGGGGGATTAATTAAATGATTTTTCAAAGCATGATTACAGCTATTATAGAAAAATTACAAGAGACGGTGAATCCCTATTGGATAATTGTGTTTGGATCAACGGCTGAGAACAGAGAACGGGAAGATAGTGATATTGATATAGCTTATTTAAGTGACACAACTTTAGGGAACTATGAACGTTTTTTATTAGCACAGGAGTTAGCAAACATCGTTAATAGAGATGTTGATTTAGTTGATTTATCCGAAGCTTCTACAGTTTTTCAAGCTCAGATTATACATACAGGAAAGACAATATTTTGTTCGGATGATAAACGTAAGGTCGTTTTTGAAATGAAAACCTTAAAAATGTATTCAAAATTGAATGAAGAACGACAGGTAGTATTTGATGATATAAAGAAAAGAGGTTCAATATATGAAGAATGAGGTTATTTTAAATAAAATTTCTACAATAGAGCGTTGTATAAAAAGAATCCAAGATGTGTATGGAAATGCCCCTGAAAATTTAGAGGATTTTACAAAACAAGATTCAATAATATTGAACATACAAAGAGCTTGTGAAGCGAGTATTGATTTAGCGATGCATATTGTTGCAGGAAAAAAATTAGGACTACCCCAATCTAGTCGAGAAGCCTTTGATTTGTTGGTTACAGCAGGATTACTTAGCGCTGATCTAGCAAATAAGTTAAAGGCGATGGTTGGATTTCGTAATATTGCTGTTCATGATTATCAAAGTGTAAATTTAGATATTGTTCGTCAAATTATTGAAAAACATTTAACTGATTTTAAACTATTTACGAAAGAAGTAATGGGGATATTGGAATTTTAGGCGAAAGAACAAAATAATAGAGCTGAGAAAGAAAGTAATTTATACCAGCTATTGAAACAATTACTTAATTTCGTAAAAAGAAAAGCGGTCATAAGATGAATTTGTTCATGTTGAAGTGAAT
Source organism: Bacillus sp. 05T31 (assembly GCF_056396725.1). Classification (NCBI taxonomy): domain Bacteria; kingdom Bacillati; phylum Bacillota; class Bacilli; order Caryophanales; family Bacillaceae; genus Bacillus; species Bacillus sp. 05T31. The sequence goes on along the minus strand of NZ_JBFTMA010000099.1, from coordinate 8,587 downwards.
CTTTGCATGAAATGTATGTAGATAATAGTAGGAGCAATATCCATATACAATTTTATCAACAAATAAGTAAATATTTTTAAAACTAATTTTTATACATATAATGTATACCAAAAACAAAAAAAGTTTCCACAAGGAAACTTTTTTTGTTTTTGGTAAATTTACAACAGTTAATTAATATACAGTTTTTGAGAAAAATGATGAATCATGTCAAATCATCTTCATTTACACAAACATAAACGTAGTATAAAAATGAAGCATATCCAAAATAATTAAAGGGGCTGAAAAATTGATTAAAAAACTTATTATTGGTTCTATTGCTTTAGGCGCAACAATAGGAGTGAGTATACCTACATTTGCTGCAACACTACATTCTTCATCACAGCTTAAAGAAACTTAAAATTCCCATGTACAATCTCTACATTCTCCATGGCAGTATTTAGGGCAAACTTCAAGGGAACTTCAAATTAAAAGTAACGATCCAAACGTACTAGCTTTTGAACTAGCAAAAGAAGCGCCATTTTACGAAGAAGAATTAGTAGACATATGTTCTGTAATTTTAGATGCAAATGTAGATGTTGTATATTGGACAAGTAAGGAATGGGTTAGATTTGAAGAAGGAAATTATGAGTTTAAACATGAAATTAAAATTTTTAGAGATAAAGAACGTCAGCAATTAATTACTGCACTAGAATCTTAGATCTTTTACAAAAAAGAAGCAATGCTATACTCCCCTTATAGTAGATAGGATAAAGAAAACACATTAACCTGTTTACTATGGAGGGGATTTTTCTATGAGTAAAATTAGCACCACTGATGAAGTAGAATTTAAGAAAAAAGCAGTCGATTTATATTAAAAGAAGGAATGAGATATAAATAATTGGGTCTTTTTTTGTTTAACATGTGTACGTTTATTACTGATGAAAATCGTAATGTAATTAAATCCATGGCTTATATTTTAGGAGTATGTCCTTTAGTATTTATTAATACAAAAGTTTCGTAATAAGAATTTACTGATTGTGCTATTTCATATGACTTTAAGATAATTGAAGAAATATATTGGATTAGGGTAAAAGGGTTTAGGCTAACTTTGTACAAGTGGATATTAAAACACTATAGAAAAATAAGGAAAATAGTTATAAAATAGGAAACTGAACGGAACCGTTCGGTTTGTTTTTGTTGTGCAAGATAAAGATAACCAAAGATAAGGGCTTAGGAATTCTTGTCTTTGTTTAAAACAAACACTTAACGAAGGTATCAGTACAAATGGAAAAGGTGAAGTAGTAGAAGGTTAACGTCTTCCTACTAATAGATTTCCAAAATCAGCTGGATATATAAAAGATGAGATTGCAAATGGGAAAACTGATATTTGTACAATAAATAAGAATTGGCTTCAAAAAATAGAAATTAAACTTTAGCATTATTATTCAAAAGTGTCATAACTATTATTTCTTTAGTGCTGCTATATAAAAGAGTGCTGAAAATTAGCTGCATTTTAATGCTAATCACAATGGTATCATGCTTTTGTATTTGTATACACAAATGCTTAGATTCGTTAAATTATTGCTTTAATTATAGTGAAACTATCAGTATAAAAGGAAAGAAACTCTATCAAACAAAAAAATTGGAACGTTTGATTAAATGACTAGTATGCTATTTTCATGTTCAAGTTAATAACATAAATAGAACCTATTAATATGTTACTACTTTGTTTTTGTATTGTTGAAAATAAGAAAGGTGAAATCAATGAAAAAATATTGGCATAAGCTATCGTTGCTTCAGAAAAATGTATTACTAACGGTAGTAGTAATTCTAACGCTTGTGGGAAGTATGGGGTTGTTAAGCTTTAACATGTTTCAAAATAGTATGATGTCTATATTTGAAAGGCAGTCTTTTGAAACAGGAGATACAATAATAAATCAATTAGATCTAGAAATAGTAAGAGATGTAGCAAAAGACCCTACAGCACAAAGAGTGAAGAAAGAAAAATTGACAGAGCAATTAGATAAAGCTATAAAAAATATGAAAAGTGTCGGACAAACATATGTTACAGGGGCTAAGCTAAATGATAAAGCTGAATTACAATTAGTTGCTTTGGATACAGAATTAGCAGATACGGTTTCTGTAAAACTAGGTTCTGTAAAAACAGGTGACTATTATGAGCATCCTACTCATTGGAAGAAGACATACGACCAAGTAATGAAAACGAAACAGGCACAAATGACAGAAGTGTATGAAGATGTACTAGGTACATGGGTAACAATTTTAGAGCCAATTACTGATGAAAATAATAATATAATTGCAATTGTTGCAGCKGATTTAGACGCTTCTATTATTCCTCTTACAAAGAAAGAATTTATAGTGCACGGTTTACTATTTATAATCATTTCATTAACAATCGCAATTACAATTCAAATATTCATCTCACGAAAATCTCTATCGCCTTTAAAGGATTTACAAGAAGGGTTACGTAAAGTTGGTGAAGGGGATTTAAGTATTAAGTTGAATGAAAGGTCTGATGATATAGGGATAACTAATATCTATTTTAATAATACTATTAAAAAGTTTAATAGGATTATAGATAAAGTAAGGCAGACTGCTGAACAAGTTTCAACATCCTCACAGGAATTGTCGGTAAGTACCAAAGAGAATAGCATAGCCTTTAAAGGAATTGCAAGTGCTATTACAGGATTAAATTTAGGAGCACATTCTCATGAATATGTAGTGCAAAAATGTTTAGGAATTGTTCAAGAAATGGAAAGTAAGATGGAAGAAATTAAAAGAGCTGCAAAACAAGTTGCGACTGCTTCGGAAGATATGGAACAGCATTCTGTAGAAGGAAAAGATTTGATTAAGCAAATTGTGAATCAAATGAAAAGAAGCCGAGATTCAATTCAAAGTGTATCTTCTAGTATTTATGCATTAGAAGCACGATTTAAGGAAATTAGTGAAATCATTACTGTAATTACAAATATTTCAAATCAAACAAATTTATTAGCTTTAAATGCTTCTACTGAATCCTCATATGCTGGAGAGATGGGGAAAGGATTTTCAGTTGTTGTGGATGAGGTACGTATATTAGCGGAAAGAACTGAGGCATCTGCAAGGGATATAGCTAAATTAATTGGTGAAACCCAAGCTGAAACAGAGGAGGCTGTAAGATCCATACAGAATGGTTCAAAGGAAATAGAATCAGGAATAACACTTGTTCAAAGTAGTGATGCTTTCTTTGAAAAGATTTCAGAATCTGCACAATCTGTTACAAATCAAATTAAAGAGAATTCGAATAATTCAAGTGACATTTTAAAAGATAATCAAACTATTGTTCAGATTGTAAATGAATTATCATACATTGCAAATACATATGTGAATAGCAGTAGTAATGTAGAGATAAGTATGAAAGAGCAAGAACTGTATGTACAAGATATTGCAGAGTTGGCAAATTCTTTAAATTGGCTCTCCAAAGAGTTACAGGAGTTAATAGGGGAATTCAAAAATAAGTAGGATAGGAGAAGGTATGGGTATGACCTATACCTTTATTTATTCCCACATAAGGGATGAAAGCTTAGGTATATATGTAAAATAGCTAAAAGAATAATTTTTTGCATATTTTGTTGGAAATAGAGCATGATATTACCAAATTCAACGGAGGTGTTTAAAAAATGCAAATTCGCGAAAATAATAATTCAAACGAAATCTTAATAGCAGCTGCAGCAAGTGCAATTGAACAAATGAAATATGAAATTGCACAGGAGTTTGGTGTTACTCTTGGGCCGGATTCAACAGCAAGAGCAAATGGTTCAGTAGGTGGAGAAATTACAAAACGTTTAGTTCGTATGGCGCAAGAGCAGTTATCTGGTCAATATAAAATTCACTAAAGTTAAAGGTATATCCCATGGAAGGGATATACCTTTTTAATTTGCCTTTAAAGAGGATAGTGAAAATTTTTACTGCTAGTTAAATTTAGACACTGCAAATTTGGCTGTGAAATTCATCTTCTTCATGTAAGAAGAATTTACTCCTGCTTGAAATTGAACCGAAATATTACCGTCTTTTTGTGCTTTGAATACGCGACCGTATGGTGAATTCGCATTGTATGTGCCAATTACTTGATCATCTGCATCAAAGACTGTATAAGAAATTGGGAACCCGGAATTTTGTACAAAGACCGTAAGTTCTTCCCCTTTATTAAGATTAAATGATTCTTTTTGAGAAACCTCATAGGAACTCATAGAGTAATATTTTGTAACTTCTTGAATTTCTAAATTTGTAGTTGCTGCACTCGCTTTAGGTGCCTCTGCTCCTGGTAAGTTCATACCTGATAGTACTGCAATTCCTAATGCCCCTGCTAAAATAACTTTTTTCATAATGCTAGTTCCTCCTTTAATATATTGTGAGATTTGAAAACGAAGTGAAAATACCACCTCTTGAAACCATTATAGTTACAACGAGAATGATTTTCAATGAGATTTAATATGTAATTCTGCATACATAAGATGTCGATATAAGGTAATCTATCCGAAGTTTAAAGTATTCTTAAAGAAGGAGAGAACAACTTTTCAAAACTATGAATGTGATGGTAGCTGGTTTTTACATACGTTGGTTCTATAAGTGAATATTTTGTTGTTTTTTTATTGTGCATTCATTGTATGTAAATAAACAATCAATTGTTTGTAAAATTTTATAATTCGGAATTATTAAATAAAATAAGAGGTTATATGTTATAATAAAGCTGCAATAAGGTTTAGCATCCTAATCTTATTGTGTATATTTAGCCTAAGTATGTCGTTTGTATTAAAAATAAGAAGTCTCTCAAAAAGAGGCTTCTTATTTTTGGTATGGAGGGGGATTACAGATGATTGATTATTATCAAATTTTTTTATTTACTATGGCAGGTATTGCCTTGTTTTTTTATATACAACATGCTAGAAAACCAACGAAAAGAAACAAATGGAAATTCTTTGTTGTAGTGTTTTTATTTTTCCTTTTGAATTATTTATTTCTTAGATTTATATAGGTAAATGTAAGAGGGGATACGTTTTTAATTTTAAAATATAAAAAAAGGAAGGTGTAATCCTTCCTTTCATAATCTAGTTTGTCAATGCGAATATTTAATTAACTAATGTCATTGGCGCTGTGTAAATTGTGTCAACAGATCCGTTAGCATTCGTAATTTCAACTTTATAACGGAATGTGCCTGCATCCCCAATATCTTCGCCATTGCCTGAGAAAGTAACTATTTCTTCATTTGAACCAGCTGGTAACATAGAGTTCCAATTGAACCAAGTTTCATAATAGCCCCAGCCAGTTTCATATTGTTTTTCGATAGCAACTTTGTAATTCACACTTTCAGCTCTATTATTTGTAACTTTTGCAATGACATTTTGTCCAAATCCGTATTCCGTAGCGTGTAATTGAATCGTGAAATTGTTCACTGTTTCGCTAGGGCCACAAATGTAACGACAATATTCGCTCGCTCCATCGGCATGAGCTTTAGGTGTTTCTATATTCATTGCTGTTAAACTACCAAGAGCCAATGTTCCCATTAATAATACTTTACCAAATTTTTTCATATAAAATCCCCCCTGAGTACATTTGCTACCATTCTTCCATCTTGTAGTAATTTAATCTGTACATAAGATTCCATGGTTTTAAATCCTAAATATGTATCTGAATGTACATTGAATAGATCCTTTAATATATCGATGATACATTTGGTTTATTTACTTGTATCATCTCTTCATTACCGTTTATTGGTAAAAAGGTAATGTTATTATACATAATATTGGAATCTACTGACAAGAGCTAATAATTTTGATTTAGCCATTAACAGGAAAGAAAAGTATTAAATTAGGACGGTGTTCAAAAAGAAGATAAAAACATTTGAAATGTGTGAGAAATGATTTGCAGAACAATTAGAGCACAAGTACTGTGGGAGTTTGTAAGTACTGTAACAGAAGAGAATATGAAGAAGAAGCAGGAGTTAGAGTCTACACCAGGTTTATTAGTAAATCTATTTAAAACTTGTAAAAGAAACCATTCAAAATCAAAAGAAAGCGAAATAGAAAGGATATTTAAGGAAATTTAAAAGGCCTTGTCATTTTAGACAGGGCCTTTCAAAAAGGGACACAATTGACAACTGAAGGTGACTTCATATTACCATTTTTGGTATTTTAATTCCAGGTATTCATATTGAGAAATAAAATGATTATTTTGTAGAGTGTGAGATGGGAAATACTGCCTATCAATTTTTCAGAACGGGAAGGCATAAGCAGAATTTTTTATTTGCTTTAAACAAGGGATAGAAGAAATACTTTTGCTTAGTAAAGTGAGTTAATCATAGTTCAAAGTTATGTGAAAAACTGTTTTCAGAATAGGTGTCCTTTTTGTTTTAAGAAGAGAATATATTTTCTCAACAGGACAAATGGTAAACATCTATAAGTACTATTTATAAGGATAATAAGAAAAGTAGAAATTAATAATAAAGGAGAATGCGAAATGAAAACAGTAGTATCTGATAGAGATCTAGCTGAAATCCGCGAAGAAGACGTAGATGTTTTAAAGGTAATGGCACATCCGGTTCGGTTACAAATTGTAAATGAATTAATGCACCATAAAATGTGTAATGTTACGCAGTTAACGGAAATATTAAGACTCCCACAATCTACTGTTTCACAGCATCTATCAAAATTAAGGAGAACCGTACTCCGTGCAGAAAGAAGAGGGTTAGAGATGCATTATTATATAGATAATGCTAAGGCTCGTCAGATTGTAGGAATTTTAGGTTTGTGGGTAAATAATAAGCAAAAAAGTTCCCTTTTTTAAAAGGAACTGTTATAAACGGTGGACAGTTATACGGGTTATATGAACCTGAATATTGTTAAAGAAAGGACACTCATTTGAGTGTCCTTTCTCCGACTTGAACCATCTTAATTTTATTGTGTTGTTATCATATAAGAAAAGAAGACATCGATTAAGATGTCTTCTTTTCCTTGTACAATTGGTGTTAAGAAGGTATTGTATTACTTAAAAAATATAAAAATATAACAATCATCGAGTAAGCTTATTATAGCATCATTAAATAGGATTTTTATATGTAATATTGCATATATATAGATTTATTGAAGTTTTATCTATATGGTTTAATTGTCTGTTATTTGTTTTAATTCATTTACTTATATTATTTTTTGAGCGCTCCAGCAATGGAGCCTTTTTTTTATGCAATAAAACATTTTATTTACATTATTTAGTCGATGTATATTAGCTTTTCCTTCTTAAAAGTTACCTATATTTCACCAAAATATTGTATAGACGACCAGTCTTTTTATGAGAATTTAGTGAGTTAATAGTATTAAATTTGAAAATAGTTTTTATATCGAAAGTAGTATATGGATTATTCTATATGTCAATCGATATGATAAATTGCATATCTAAAAAAGTATAATTTGTTAACGTTTTCAAAATAAGGAATATTCTTATAAATTTCTGTTAGTATCAAATTTGTACTTATATAAAAAGAAGGAGATGTTTATATGTTAAAAAAAGTTGCATTAGGGATATCATCGTTAACAATGGCAGCAGTAGTAGGTTTAGGAATGGCACCTGAGGCATCAGCAGGACCAGCAGCACCGTTAACTTCTTTAAATGTGGTTAAAGTGGAATCGCAATTAGGTGGTGTAGAAACTATTAATCCTAATAGTTTTAGTACAACTAGAGATCATGGTGGAAGTTATTTATATGTTTATACACGAGAAATTGGTTATGGTCAATTTCCTTTTGCAAAAATGGACGGATTTGATGTGAAAAGTGTTGGTTCACAAATAATTGGTGGTAATCCTATAGTTGGCTGGGAGTATAAATGGGATGTATCAAAGTTTAAAGAGGGAACTTTCGAGTATCAAAAAACTTCAATAAACCATCCTAGAAATACGTTACGAACTTCTATATACATTAAATAATCACTTAGTCCATAGTAAAATAATCCCCACGCATTGTGTGGGGATTATTTTTGGTAGGTAACCAGTTAGGTTTTCAATCTGACTTGAAAAATAAAAGTTGTTTCTTTATTGTATCATGAGCTAGTAACAAGTTATGATGCACTTTTACATATTGGTTTGTATGTAAAGAAAAGACACCCTAAGATGTCTTCCGCCGATTCGAACAACTTTAATTTTAATAATATGTATTGGGGATACAGCCGAGATACGTGTAAAAATAGGTCATAGTCTTACTTTTACTCCCAGATACAACATAATGAACTGATAAATAGGGGGTGGTGACAGGATAGCTGATACTATCCCTTAGCGTAGAGTAGTAAAGGAAAACCTTTTTATTATTAGGTTTTTTAGTTGGTATTTTTGCTTTTATTTCTAGAGGAAATTGTACCAAAGATTGCCCCGGACATTGCTCCGATTAAAGTCATAAAAATTGCACTCCATGCTGCAAATGCCATAATTACACCTCCTAATAATAAATTATTGTAACTATCTAAAGCTATTGTTTCTTAGCCTTTTTAATAGAAATGATGATTGCAATAACTATTAAGAAAATAAGAGGAGACCAAGCAAAGAAAGACATTTTAGTATTCTCC
>NZ_JBFTMA010000098.1:0-18444 GCF_056396725.1 Bacillus sp. 05T31 | reverse complement strand
CCTTGCCATTTCTCTACATTCCCTTGATTCATATGAATATCGTGTATACCGTTTCCAGGTGTAAAATGAAAATACGAATCCGGAACCTTTTCTTCTGGTCCCCACCTTTCACCAAACGCATAAATAATTGCTTTCTCATCTATTGCTCTTTTTATATAATGTTCTATTTTCTCATTTAAATCATTATCAGATCCCGATTTTTCAGCAGGTAAAGGAATCATTTGCTTCGAATCAAATAAATTACCTCTTACATAATCTAAAGCCACTTTTGGCTCATTGTTTTTCACTTCCGTAAAACCGAACGGTAATGTCGGTAAAATATGAATCGCCTCTGATCGAATATTGTTACTCGCAAAATATAAAACTTCCGACGGATAGCTTTGCGATTTCACGTTAATTGCAATACGATAATCTACTTCTGCTTCGCCTTGTAAATGAACTTGATAATGAGGTGTGTTCCCTTTTCCAATCTTAGATTGTACAACTGTACCTTTTAATACACCGTAGTTTTTTAAGGGCATCTCTTTCATCTCCTATTCATTTAGTAGAAGCTTTTCATACTTTAGGCATTATCCATATAAAAAGAAAATCCTCCTTTCCCAGGAGGATTTCTTATTTTCTCAACATATACCAAACAATAACCTCCACCACTACAAGCAACACCGCACCAAAAATCATTAACGTCGTCTTCTTTAATAGTTCATTTTCACGATAAGGGATATTACATAAATACGCGCCTAGTGTAATTCGTGATGGACAAGCGATTGTCGCTACTGATGATGCKGTGTTTTGGAGYGTYGTGACATATTGCCACGGGAGTGCTACGTTTTGSGCTGTTTGCATTTGKAGYTTWATAAACATCGCATTTGATCCTGCGTTACTACCWGTTAAAAAACCGCCRATWCCGCCKATGAATGGWGCAACGAAAACGAAAAAKGTMCCAAAKGTTTCACCAGCTGTTTTTGCGAGTAATGAATGCATACCAGATGCGCCCATTAGTTCTGAAATTGCAATGAACATCGTCGTTGTAATAGCGAAAGGAATCCATTGTTTTATCGTTTGCGAGAGTGATTGTTTAATAACATTAGATGGAATGCGGAAGAAAATAATTGTAAATAAACAAGTCATAGCGAGCCAAAATCCTGGTGAATATAGTAGCTCTAATTTGTAAGAATATGATTTTAAATCGAGAACTGCATATGACCTAAGAAAATCATGTAATGCTGGAACGAGGCGAGAAAGTAAAATACAAACTGTTAAGAATATATAAGGGCTAATAATTTTTATAATAGATACTTCTCTCTCTACAGCCGCAGCATGTTCTGTTAWAARGTTTTGCTCAYYTTTYCCTTTTAAYTTAATGATWARAAARCCAAATGWAATKGTAACGATAGAACTTAATATCCCTGCTAGTTCAACACTTACGTATGCGTTAGAAAGATAGATTCCGAGAGAAAATAATAGAAAGAATCCTACTCCTTCCTTCCACTTTTCTATAACTGCCTGCCAGCCACCGACAACGTATAAAGAAAGGAAGATAAAATATGCGAAAATCGGGATACTTAATAATGCTGTATTTGTACCAAGAGTTGTGAGCGGCATGTTAATAAGCTGAGAACCGATAATCGTACCCGTTGCCATTGCGCCCCATGAACTTGCAAGTAAACCGATAAACGATAGTAGCACAGCTTGAAACGGTTTATAACCGAGCGAAAGAAAAATAGGTGCTGCGACCATAAAACCAATTCCGAATCCACTCACTGATTCAATAAGTGGACAAATACCAAAACACATAAGAAGCATTTGCAATAATCGATCGCGCGTGACTTGTTCTAGAAATCTCGCTACTTGATCGATGTATCCCATTTTGTTCATGAGGTGAAATAAAAAAATACCGAAAAATAAAACGTATCCGACAATAAAACAAATTAACCACCCTTTAATTGTTGCGTGTACAGTTTCACTTATCCCTAATTGAAACGTTGGCGAGAGTAAAACGATTCCGACAGAAACGGCATAAGAGATTAATGAGGCTCTTAATGACGTTTGTTTAAACAAAAACAAACAAATAAAAATCATCATAATCGGGATAAGTGCCAACAATATGGCCATGCTATCATCTCTTTTCATTAAAAATACAATTTTTAACTATTATATAACAGATGTCATATTTTTCAATTGTTTTTACAACAGATTCAAAAAAGGAGCCTTTTGGCTCCTTTTTGAATCACTCCCATTTTCTTTTATCCTGAAAAACCGTCTGCTGTCCAATCATTTTTTCTAGTACAACAAACACAATATAAGCACATATTACTTGCAATACAATATTCCCAAGTTTTATTAATTCAAATGAATGGATCCATTGGAATAATTCACTTAATAATACAATCGARACGATACTAAATAGTTCTATACTAACCGAAAATATACATACTTCGAAAATAGATTGCTCTTGAATCCTGTTTAAGTTGGAAAAGATGAATAAATACCCTAGAAATAGAGCCATCAACTCTATTTTCGTCATGCTAATGAGCCAAGCGTATAATGGTACAGTTAAAARAAGATATAATAGTTTACGTCTTAGCATGCCYTCTCACCCTYTAATTTATAAGTATTTTCTGTATATTTTAACATTTATTACACAAAAGAAACAGAAGAGMCTTAAGCCTCTTCTGTTTCTTTTACTGCATGTATTAACTCACAAATTTCTTCTCGCTTTTCATTTTCTAACAGCTCAATGACTTTACTTCCAACGACAACGCCGTCACATATTGTAATCATTTCTTCAATTTGCTCTCGTGTTGAAATACCGAATCCCGCGACTACTGGTAAGTGGACGTGTGCTTTTACTTTTTCTAAGTAACTACGAATCTCATCTTTAAAGTTTTGACGTACTCCCGTTACGCCCGCTACTGTAACGGCGTAGACGAATCCTTGTGATTCACTCGTAATTTTTTCGATTCGTTCAATAGGGCTCGTTACGGTAACGAGTGGAATTAAAGCGATATTCGCCACGCGAAGGAGCGGTGCAATAATGTCTTGTTCTTCATACGGTAAGTCTGGAACGATAATACCGTCCACCCCTGCTTCAAGACAGCTCTCCATGAAACGTTCCTTTCCGAATGCGAGTACTGGATTTAAATATGTCATAAGTACAAATGGAATTTGAACTTCTTGCCTCACCTCTATTAATGCTTGAAAAATACCTTTCAATGTTACACCGCTATCTAATGCTCTTTTTCCTGCCCTTTGAATAGTTGGACCGTCTGCGACTGGATCTGAAAATGGGATACCAATTTCAACGATGCTTGCTCCTGCTTCATCAAGAAAACGAATTCTTTCTTTTAACTTTTCAAGTCCACCATCTCCGCCCATTACATACGGAATAAATGCTTTCTTGCCATTTTCAAACGCTGCTATAATTTTTTCTACTCCCATTTTTTACACCTCTTCCATATAACGTTTTATACTCTCTACATCTTTATCACCGCGGCCGGATAAACAAATGACAAGTCCTTCGTCTTTCTTCATTTGCGGCGCTAGTTTTAAAGCGTATGCAACAGCATGTGAACTTTCTAATGCCGGGATAATCCCTTCTTTTTTCGTTAATAATTGAAATGCTTCTAACGCTTCTTCATCTGTAATGGAATGATAAGAAACGCGGCCAATATCTTTTAGCAAGCTATGTTCTGGCCCAACACCTGGGTAATCCAGCCCTGCCGAAATAGAGTGCGCTTCTTGAATTTGCCCTTCTTCATTTTGCAGAAGGTACATCATCGATCCGTGTAAAACACCGACACTTCCTTTCGTTAAAGTGGCTGCGTGCTTTTCTGTGTGAACACCTTTTCCAGCTGCTTCAACACCGTAAAGAGCAACTTCTTCATCGTGTACGAACGGATAAAACATTCCCATTGCATTACTACCACCGCCAATACAAGCAACGACTGCTTCTGGTAATTTTCCTTCTAACGCTTCGTATTGCTTTTTCGTTTCTTTCCCAATTACACTTTGGAAATCACGAACAATTTGYGGGAATGGATGTGGCCCGAGAACTGATCCCATAATGTAGTGCGTATCGTGTACATGTGAAACCCAGTAACGAAGCGCCTCGTTTACCGCATCTTTCAACGTGCCGCTACCTGCCGCAACGCTTTCTACTTTTGCTCCGAGTAATTCCATTCGAAACACGTTTAATTTTTGTCGTCTCACATCTTCTTCTCCCATGAAGATGACGCATTCTAAACCGAAAAGTGCACATACAGTAGCTGTTGCAACTCCGTGTTGTCCTGCTCCTGTTTCAGCGACAACTTTCTTCTTACCCATTCTTACCGCAAGAAGTGCCTGACCGATTGTATTGTTAATTTTATGAGCTCCCGTATGGTTCAAATCTTCACGTTTCAAATAGATTTTTGCTCCGCCGCAATACTTCGTCATATTTTCAGCGAAATAAAGCGGTGTTTCTCTTCCAACATACGTTTGTAAATAATGATCTAATTCCTTTTGAAACGCTTCATCTTGCATCGCTTCTTTATATGCTTCTTCTAGTTCTAATACAGATTGCATTAACGTTTCTGGAACGTATCGTCCTCCGTATATACCGTAATGACCTTTTTCATCTGGATATGCATAATTCATTTGGAACACTCCTTCGCTTTTTTAATAAATTGTTTTATTTTCTTTAGATCTTTCTTTCCTTCTGTCTCTACTCCGCTGCTCACATCGATCATATATGGCTGAACGGTTCGAATTGCTTCTTCTATATTAAGGATGTTTAATCCGCCAGCTAATATCGTTTTCTCTCGCAACTCGTTTGGCATATGTGCGAGTAACTCCCATGAGAATGTCTTTCCGTTTCCTCCGTGGAACTTTTCTTTCGGGCTATCAAATAACAGATAATCYGTATCGTATTTTTTCGCACATTCAATATCTTTCTCTAAAGCTACTCCTACCGCTTTTATAGACGGAATATTCAATCTTMTRATTTGATSATTGTCTTCATCCCCATGYARTTGCACATGSGTTAACCCGCACTCCTCTGCAATTTTCTGGATCACTTCTACTGATTCATTTACGAAAACACCTACCTTGAAAACGCGGACTGGAATTTCCCCAATAATTTCTTTCGCTAGCCCTGGGGTGATTTTTCGCTTACTTTCTGCAAAAACAAATCCAATTGCATCTGCTCCGTATTCGCAAGCATGTTTTGCTGTTTCAACATCAGTGATGCCGCAAATTTTCACTTTCATATGTTCACCTTACAGTCTTCGAAAAAGTTACTTATAGAAGATGATGTCATAAGTGCTTCTCCAACTAATACACCTTTTGCACCAGCTCGTTTGACGCGAATAATATCTTCTTTTGAATGAATGCCGCTTTCACTAATCCAAAGTAGGTTTTCCTCATTCAGTCGTTTTCCGAGCTTTTCAGTTTGGCTTAAATCTACTTCAAATGTTTTTAAATTACGGTTGTTAATACCGATAACGTGCGGATTTAATCGGATTGCAATTTCTAATTCCTGTTCATCATGAACTTCAACAATCGCTTCTAATCCTTTTTCTAGCACGTAGTTATAAAGCTCGTTTAATTTCTCTTTTGACAATGCTGCAACAATTAATAAAATAAGATCTGCTCCTGCTTCATACGCTCTATCAATTTGGATTTTATCGATTATAAAATCTTTACATAAAAGCGGAATGTTACTTTCTGCTCTTGCCGTTTGTAAGTCGTGAAACGACCCTTTAAAAAATTGACCGTCTGTTAAAACCGAAACTGCTCCAGCACCGCATTCTTCATATGTTTTCACTTGTTTTGGCACATCAACGTGTAAATTAATATCGCCTTTTGATGGAGACGCTCGCTTTACCTCTGCTATTACAGTAAACTGCTCTAAMRCTTTTACAAGTGAGTGTGTTTTCCTTTTTTCTTTCACTGGTGAATATGTTTCATATAACTCCGCAACTTCTACTTTCTTTTGCTCTACAATTTTGTCTAAAATCGTCCCCATTTTAATTCACCCTTTCTAAATTTTCATGGCTTGCTGCAATTAATAAGTTTAGTTTGGCTAATGCTTTTCCAGAGTCAATGCTATGTGCCGCTAGTGTAATTCCTTCTTCAATCGTTTCTGCTCTTCCATTTGCGAAAAGGGCTAGACCTGCATTTAATAAAACAGTATCGCGATAGACACTCTTTTCTCCGCTTAATACTCCGAGCGTAATCTTTGCATTTTCTTTTGAATTCCCACCTCTAATTTCTTCATTTTTCACTCTTGAAAAACCATACTTTTCTGGATCAATACTCATTTCTACTATTTCATTATCTTTTAAAACGACGACATGATTTTCTCCCTGTAATGATGCTTCATCTAAAAAGCCACTTCCGTTTACGACGAGCGCTTGTTTTCTGCCAAGTTTCTGCAATACTTCCGCTACTGGCAATAACATATCTCGCTTATAAATACCGACAAATTGTGTTTCTAAATTAACCGGATTCGTCAACGGTCCAATTAAGTTAAAGATCGTCGGAACGTTTAATTCTTTTCTTATTTTCATAATGCGTCTTAATGCTGGATGCATCGCTGGTGCGAATAAGAAGGCAATACCTACATTCTCTAATAAATAGTCAATCTCACCCGGCGTACAGCTTATGTTTACACCGAGTTCTTCTAATAAATCAGCACTTCCTGTTTTACTAGAAACAGCGCGGTTTCCATGTTTCGCAACCTTTACACCAGCTCCGGCAAGTACAAATGCCGATGTTGTACTAATATTGAATGTTTGCGCACCGTCACCACCCGTTCCGCAATTGTCCATCGCGCCTTTTATATGATTTGAAAACGGTAAYGCCTTTTCGCGAAGAGCACGAACGAGACCGTATATTTCTTCTGCTGTTTCGCCTTTCGCTTTCAGCAATACTAAGAAAGCTGCAACTTCACTTTCCAATATGTTGTCACTTAATAAAAGAAGTCCCGCTTCATACATTTCTTCTTCTGTTAAATGTTGTCCCTCTACTAATTTTCGAAGATAACTGTTCATACTCTCTCCTCCTCTTTCACTTCTGCTAAAAAGGCACGTATTAACTTTCCGCCTTCTTCTGTTGCAATTGATTCTGGGTGAAACTGTAATCCGAAGAGCGGATAATAGTTGTGACGAACTGCCATGATTTCTCCGTCATCCATCGCTGTCGCAAGTATGTCAAAACACTGCGGCAAACTATTTTGCACTGCGACGAGTGAATGGTAACGCATTGCYGTTAGCGGCTGCGTTACGTACGAAAAGATTGACGTTCCGTTATGTTTCACACGCGATGTTTTTCCGTGTTTAATGCGCTCTGCTCTAACAATTTCTCCTCCAAATGCGGATATGATTGCTTGATGGCCAAGGCAAATTCCTAAGATGGGAACGTTCTTATAAAAGTGACGAATAACATCGATACAAATTCCAGCATCTTCTGGTTTCCCAGGTCCTGGTGAGAGCACAATTCCTTTCGGCTTCATCTCCTCTAATTGTTCAATTGTTATTTGATCATTTCTTACGACAACAATTTCTTTCTCGTACTCGCCTAATAGTTGATACAAGTTATATGTGAACGAATCATAATTATCGATAAGTACAATCATTTCATAACCTCCAAAAGCGCTCTCGCTTTATTTAATGTTTCTTCATATTCAGCAACCGGGTCTGAATCGTAGACGATACCCGCTCCTGCCTGAACGTACGCTTTCTCGTCTTTTACAACCATCGTTCGAATTGCTAGCGCCATATCAAGGTTTCCTGAGAATGAAATATATCCAACCGCTCCGGCATATACATTTCTTTTTTCATGCTCTAACGTATTAATAATTTCCATCGCYCTWATTTTCGGAGCACCTGATACTGTACCAGCTGGTAAACAATACGCTAATGCATCAAATCCACTCGTTTGTTTTCGCAATGTTCCGGAAACTTCAGATACAATGTGCATAACGTGAGAGTATTTTTCTACTTTCATATATTTATCTATCGTCACAGAGCCAATTTCACTTACTCTGCCAATATCATTTCGTCCTAGGTCCACAAGCATCATATGCTCTGCTCGCTCTTTCTCATTTCCTAACAGTTCTTTTTCGATTTCCTCATCTTCCTGCTTCGTTTTCCCTCTCGGCCTCGTACCAGCAATTGGGTTTGTCATCACTTTATCCTCTCTTACTGATAACAAACTTTCCGGCGAAGAGCCAAGTACAACAYAATCTTGAAAATCGATATAGAACATATATGGTGATGGATTCGCAATTCGAAGTTTCCGGTATAATGCAAATGGATCTCCAATACATTCACTTTGCAAACGCTGGGATAATACAACTTGGAAAATATCTCCGGCCCGAATGTATTCTTTCGCTGTTTCTACCATTTCACAAAATTCTTTTTCAGTTATTGAAGAAGTGAATGATAATATTGATTGTATTTCATTTACTTCCGCTTCTTCTCCCTTTAGCACTTCCTCTTTGTATACTTGCAATCTTTCGTATACTTCTTCATAAGAAGCTGAATCGTCTTCCCTGCATACATATACAAATGACAACTTTTGGCGTAAATGATCGTAAACGGTAAACTCACGATATAGTAAAAGGTGTACTTCTGGAATATTTAATGGATCGTGTAAATCTGCTCCAATGTTTTCATACTGCCGAATGACKTCATAGCCAATATATCCAACTGCTCCCCCGCAAAACGGAAATGGACTGTCTACTTGCGCTGGTGCGATTACCTCTTCTAGCATTTGCAGTACGTTACCCTGCAGCTTTTCTTTTTTCCCATACATCATTCGCTCTACTTCTATACCAACGCTTTTCACTTCTCCATAAGGATTACACCCTAAGTAAGAATAGCGCCCTTTATCTTGATGAAGCTGCGAACTTTCTAATAAAAACTTTTTCTTTCCCTTCATACGTCTATATAAAGAAATTGGCGTAATGCTATCTCCTTCTTCTTCAGCAATTACTAAAAATGTGTTTCTTTGTTCTTTTTGCTTCATAAATTCCTCTTTTGTCATCATGCCTTTCACCTCACTCTGAAAAATAAAAAAGTCCCCTACATATCGAAATATGTAGAGGACGATAAATTTACCGTGGTACCACCTCAGGTTGGACGCAAAAGCATCCCGCTTTATTCAGGTACAAAATATATACCTTATCCTTGTAACGGCGGAACCCGGGTTGCCTACTGAAAATAATTGTTCAGCATACCTCTCGTAAGCCCATTCCGTATATGGCACCGCACCGGGCTCCCACCTGTCCCCGGCTCTCTGAAACGTCTCCAATATACGTACTCTTCTTACTTAAACGATTTAACATATTTAATTTTTTRTACACAAAAAGGGAGTACTCATCCTATAGAAAGGACGGGTACTCCCGTGGTGCCACCTTAATTCGTTACGAATGTAACGCACTTTGCCGTATCAAAAAATAATACGTGTCTCTTGTATCGATGAGATCATGTCGCCAAAGCCTACTTCTTTCGTTTCGGTTTGGAAGCTCCGAAGCCCATTCCACATCAATYCCATACTGATTCGCACCAACCATCAGCTCTCTGACATGTTCATCATGTGTACTCTTCTTCATCAACGCTTGCATTTTTTTAAGTTGCACTCATTATAGACCTAACTTTTGATTATAAATATGCATAATGCATCAAAAGACATGACAAAAGGAAGGGGAACTACATGAGTACGCAGATGTTAACTTTAACTTCTATCTCTATTTACATGCTCGGGATGTTAGTAATCGGCTATTTCGCCTACAAACGAACGTCCAACTTAACAGATTATATGCTTGGCGGGCGTACACTAGGCCCCGCAGTAACAGCATTAAGTGCTGGAGCATCCGATATGAGTGGTTGGCTTTTAATGGGATTACCCGGTGCAATGTTTAGCGTTGGATTAAGTAGTAGTTGGATTGCATTCGGCCTAACACTAGGCGCATACGCAAACTGGCTTTATGTTGCTCCTCGCTTACGTACCTACTCTGAAATTGCAAACAACTCTATTACTATCCCAGAATTTTTGGAACACCGTTTCCACGACAAATCTCATATGCTACGCTTAGTATCCGGACTTGTTATTATGATTTTCTTTACTTTCTATGTAGCTTCAGGACTAGTTTCAGGTGCTGTATTATTTGAAAATTCATTTGGTATGAACTATCATGTTGGATTATTCATTGTCGCAGCAGTTGTCGTGGCTTACACATTATTTGGTGGTTTCTTAGCTGTAAGTTGGACAGACTTCGTGCAAGGAATCATTATGGTAATTGCTCTTATTCTTGTTCCTATCGTAACAATTATGAATTCGAACGGACTTGGACCTGCGTTTGACACAATTCGATCTGTAGATCCAACACGTTTAGATATTTTTAAAGGTGCCTCTACTTTAGGAATGATTTCTTTATTCGCATGGGGCCTTGGTTATGTTGGACAACCTCATATTATCGTACGCTTTATGGCAATTTCGTCTGTAAAAGAAATTAAAAGCGCACGAAGAATTGGTATGAGCTGGATGATTTTCTCTGTTGTCGGAGCTATGTTTACTGGTCTTATCGGTATTGCTTACTATTCACAACAAGGGTTGACATTATCTAATCCAGAGACAATTTTCCTTGAACTTGGAAAAATTTTATTCCATCCACTTATTACTGGATTTTTATTAGCAGCGATTTTAGCAGCTATTATGAGTACAATTTCTTCTCAGCTTCTCGTTACTTCTAGTGCTATAACAGAAGATTTATATCGTACATTCTTTAAACGTTCTGCTTCTGATAAAGAGCTTGTATTTGTCGGTCGTATGGCTGTACTTGTTATCGCCTTAGTCGGGTGCGCATTAGCGTTTAAACAAAATGATACGATTTTAGCTCTTGTGGGATATGCTTGGGCTGGATTTGGTTCTTCATTTGGACCTGCTATTTTATTAAGCTTATATTGGAAACGTATGACGAAATGGGGCGCACTTGCTGGTATGGTTTCAGGTGCCGCTACAGTAATTATTTGGACACAGTTTAAGTTCTTAAAAGATTTCTTATATGAAATGATTCCTGGTTTCGCTATTAGTTTAMTAGTRATCRTAATTGTTAGTTTACTAACTAAACCTTCAAAAGAAGTTGAAGAGCATTTTGAGCATTTTGAAAAACAACAYMKTMATAATCTATAAAAAGAAAGCTCTGCTGTTAYSRTAACAGCAGAGCTTTCTTTTTACCGCAGTTCGACAATMTTCTTCTCRAATTTAACAAWTTCTTTATGTTTCGTTAAATTTAMTATAACAYTSYTCCTTTATAKTATTAGTATCRRCACYTATACAGAAAGGGGACTCCAMMATGTTAGCAKCTTTMCAGCAACAACAYATAAGAAAATTTTCACCTATCACAAACACTTCTGCTTCTCGTTTAAACATACAACCAAATCCACCTAAAATTTCAATTGCTCCTTCTGTTATTTCAGTTATCGGTGTTCATATGCAAAAAAATAAGTTAAAGATAAAAACTGGACAAAGTACTGAGTTATCAGCTTCCGTTTTGCCAATGCAAGCAACGAATAAAGAACTTATTTGGACAAATATGAATTCTGATGTCATCACAATATACCCAAAAGGTGATACGGTAACAATTACTGGAAAAAGTGCAGGAAGAGCAGTCGTAATTGTCACAACTGCTGAAGGAAAATTTCGTGACTTATGTGTCGTTCACGTGCAACCTTATATGACAAATCCAAAATAAAAGAGTGGCTTCGTAGCCACTCTTTTACTTTATTTCAATGTGTGGATTTTTACTTTTCACGAGATTGATGAATTGTTCTTTATCTTTAGGAGAAATAATCTCTGTTTCATATGATCCGTAWAMAATTTCTAATCGATCGAATGATAGTGCATAGGCAGCTAAAGGATTTTTTGTATTGGAAATTTTCTTTATATCTTGTATAAAAATCCGCTTCTTAATGGGTCCTGATTTAATAAAGATTACTTCTTCTTCCACGATATATTTCATTGTAAACCAACTCCAAACGAAAAGAATTACTAAAGGAATCGTAAAAAGTAGCAGAAAGTAATCTCTTCCAGCTACTAAAGGAGCAAAACACGCACCAATCACAACTAAAAAAATTGGATATAACCATACATCTTTTTTTGATAGAAATTCCACTAAACTTCCCCTCTCTTGATTTAAGTCAATGAATCATCATCCTCTCTCCTATTAAAATGAAAATAAAATTAGAATAGGAGGACGTATTATGAACCAACGAAAGTTTGCCTTATTTACTGGTATTTCTCTTCTTGTCATGGCATTCACCGCACTTTTTTCTTACGGTTTTGTTCACGGAAATCTTGTTGTACAAGGAGATGCGGACGCGACACTCCATAATATTCAAACTTCAAGTTCACTTTTCAAAGCAGAAATTTTCGGATGGATTATCATTTTCATTACGGATATTATCGCCTCGTGGGCTCTTTATTTCTTTCTAAAACCTATCCATGCTAGCCTCTCATTACTAGCTGCCTGTCTTCGTCTTATGTATACAGCTATACTTGGTATTGCTATATTCAATTTAACATTTGTATTACCTCTTTCAAAAAGTACAGTTGCTAATTCAGAAGCATATACAATGTTATTTCTAGAAGCTTTTGAATACATTTGGTCTGTAGGATTAATCATTTTCGGCTTACATCTTCTCACCTTAGGATACGTAACCTTTCAATCTAAAAACATACCGAAGACTATTAATATATTACTGCTCATTGCTGCAATCGGCTATATCATCATTAACGTAATGAATACGATGTTTTCACAATATGATGCGATTATTTCCATTCTTAACGTTGTCTTTCAACTACCGATGATCACAGGTGAACTAGGATTTAGTATATGGCTATTGCTTAGAGGTGGAAAAAACTCTACTGTTTGAGTCGTTTCTTAATTCTGCTTAATGATCACTATACAGATCGCCAACTACAACTAGACAATCTTCTAGGCACGTTAACGTATGTGGGGATAATTTATCTTGTTTATGATGATTGAAATTCGCGATTGCTTGTTCTTCTGTATAAAAATTTGCTGTAACTTCTTTTCCAGATTCATCTATACAATGTTGCCTCACGCATCCTTTTAATACAAAATAACATTTAGACGGAACATCTCCTTGTCTTAAGAGCACTGTTCCTTTTTTATACTCTTCAATTTGTAATTCTTCCACGATCATGCGCTGCTGCTCTTCACTTAATGTTGTAAGATTTGTCATGTATTTCATTAAAATCTCTTTCATTTGGTCTCTCCTTCCCCTTCTATATTTGTATGAGAAACGTATGATGTAACTCCACTATATATTATCTTTTTTCATGCTATATGGCGGGAATTCCCCCCTATTAATTTGTTTTATTTTCTGCATAGAACAAAAAAAGAGAAGTTACCAATAACTTCTCTTTTCGTATATTAGAATGGGCTCGTTATAATTCCTGTGTATACACCGGCTCGTTCACCACATTTTTTGCTGTTCGCTTTTGTTGCTGTAGTAAGAAAACAGATACACCAAACAATACGAGCATGCTACCGATAATTTGCATTGCATTTAATTTTTCTCCAAGTAAGAAGAACGCTAGTATAGATGCCCCAACTGGTTCTCCTAAAATGCTCATTGAAATCGTTGTTGCATTTACGTAATTTAATAACCAATTATTAATGACGTGTGACACTGTCGGTACAATCGCAAGTAAAAGAAAAATACTCCAATCCCACTTCGTATAGCCTGTAAATGGCACTTGAAGTATAACGTTATAAATCGCTATAAATATACCAGCAAAGGCAAATACAGTGAAACTATAAATCCAATGAGATACTTTCTTTACTGTCGTTTGTCCGATAAATAAATAACCGACAACTGCTATTACACTTAAAAAGGATAATATATCCCCATAAATTGCTTGCTCACTTAGCCCTAAATCCCCCCAGCCAATACACATTACGCCTAGTATCGCAATTCCCATCGTCGCAATTGCTGAATAGGTTGTTCTTTCTTTAAATAAGAAAAAACCTCCCACTAAAGATACGATCGGTTGAAGTGCTAAAATAATCGTCGAACTAGCAACTGTCGTATGCTTTAAGGATTCAAACCATAGAAGAAAATGAAGAGCTAAAAAGAAACCAGATCCAATTAAAAATCCCCAATCTTTTATTTGAATCCTACTAAACTCTTCCCGTTTTTTCCAAACGATCGGCAGCATAATAAGTACGATAATCCATAATCGATACATACTTAAAACGGAAGATGGTGCTGAGGACATCTTTGCAAAAACAGCTGCGAATGAAATTGCTATAATGGAAATTGCTAGTGGTAGTGCGATTGATCTTTCTTGTTTCAAATCCGGTCTCCCCTCTCACCTGTAAAAAATCCCACTTCATTATATCCGTTTTCTTTCACAACTTAAATACTAATTTTTTAGATTCTTCGTACCATTATGGTAAAATAGAAATTAAGGCACCTATTAGTGATTATTTCTTTCCTTTTCACTACAAGCGTTGCTCTTACAATCATTACAGTAAATTTTTATTTAGGGGGATATACATGAATCAAACAATAGGGAGAATTGAAGAAATTTCATTTTTTAGTACATCACTTCAAGAGGAGCTTACACTTCTTGTTTATTTACCAGTAAATTACACACCTCTCCATAAGCATACGGTTGTTATTGCACAAGATGGTAGAGATTATTTTCAGCTTGGTAAAGCGCACCGTGTAATTGAGCGTCTTCGTGAAACTGAAGAAATCGACCGCACAATTATTGTCGGTATTCCATATAAAAATGTACACGATCGTAGGAATCACACATGGAAATATTGGCAAGCAGATTTACCAAAAGCATTTTCTCATATTCTATCAATGAAATAATAGAGAGCGGTATTCAGAATAATTTGATATAATAGATAAAGAGATTTATTCTCAAAATCTAACTAGACTTGCAAAGGGAGGAATTGGAACATGAAATTAGGAATTGTAATTTTCCCATCAAAAATGATTCAAGATAAAGCGAACGGATTACGTAAACGTTATGATCCGCATTACGCATTAGTTCCGCCACATATTACATTGAAAACACCCTTTGAGACGCAAGATGAACAATTAGAATCGATTGTGAATGAGTTACATACAATCGCAAATAAAACGAACCCTTTCACCCTTCATGTTGGGAAAGTCGGTTCATTCGCACCTGTTAATAATGTTCTTTATTTTAAAGTAGAAAAAACACCTGAACTTACTTTCTTAAATGAAGAAATGCATAATGGTTTCTTTACACAAGAGCGCGAGTACTCTTTCGTACCTCATTTAACAATCGGTCAAGACTTATCAGACGCAGAGCACGCTGATGTATTAGGTCGATTACGTATGAAAGATGATAATGATGTTCCAGTTGGTGCTGGTCGCTTCCGCATCGTTGATGGAATAGGAAAAATGGAGCGCATTTGCGTACTAGCTTCCCATCGCCAAAAAGGCATTGGTAAAATCATTATGGATGCACTTGAAGCGTATGCGAAGGAAGAGTCTCTACCGAAATTGAAACTCCATGCTCAAACACATGCTGAATTTTTCTATAAGAAGCTAGGATACGTGACGGCTTCTGATGTGTTTATGGAAGCAAATATCCCGCACGTCGTAATGATAAAAGAATTATAAAGTGAAACTTTAATCATTGGGGGTTTTGTTCATCCCCCAATGATTATTAGCCTTCACCAATCGGGCGTTTACGGGCACCTGAATTTTGAGGTGAGAGTTTTACTGCCCGCAAATAGCGGGGTAATTTTGTAGCAGGAGGTAGCCCCTCCTGTTTTTTACATTGCTATTTTCTTTTTCTTCCGCTAAAGTTAAATGTTGATGCTATAGTTTTGAAGGTGAATATATGACACAAGAAAAATTTTCACAAAAACCGTTAACACACGCTGGCATTCCGCAAGCGGCGTATCATATTCCGAAAACATCTACCCATTTAATTATAGCTGGTGCTGGAAGTGGTAAAACATCTGTTTTAACAACTCGCGTTGGTTATTTAGTTAATGTAAAACAAGTCCATCCGCGAAATATTTTACTGCTGACGTTTACACAAAAAGCAGCTGAAGAAATTCGAAGCCGTGTAGCGAATTTACCTGGTATGAATCATGCCGCAAGTAGCTATGTCGTTGCTGGTACATTCCACTCTGTCTTTTTAAAATTGCTTCGTAGTCAAGGATATAATCAGCAAATTTTAGCAAATGAAAAACATAAACAAATTATGATAAAGAAAATTTTGAAAGAATTGCGCTTAAAAGACGATTATGATGCCGAAACGATACTCGCTATGATTTCACTTGAGAAAAACAACTTGAATCGTCCGAAAGATGTAAAAGCGAAAACACCGGTTGAACAAGAGTTCAAAGAAGTATACGAACGTTTCGAAGAGGTAAAACAACGACACAATTATATCGATTTTGACGACATCTTATTAGAAATGTATTATATGTTAGAAAATAACGCTCCCCTGCTTACTCAATTACAAGAGCGTTTTCATTACATTGAAGTAGATGAGTTTCAAGATACGTCGTATGCACAATATGAAATTGTAAAATTGTTAGCCACGCCGAGAAATAATTTATTTATCGCAGGTGATGACGATCAAGCGATTTACGGCTGGCGAGGGGCAAGTCACCAAATTATTTTATCTTTTCCAAAGGAATTTGATAATACTACGATTATCGCACTTAATACGAATTATCGATCTAATCCATTTATCGTAGGACTTGGAAATGAAGTTATTAAGCTCAATCAAGAACGTTTTGATAAAGAGCTATATTCTGTTCGTAACGATGGCATACAGCCGTTTTATGCACGACCTGCGACAACTCTTGATGAAGCAAATCAAATTTTGCAACTCATTCAGGAAAAAGTAGATAGTGGTGAACGAAATTATAAAGATTTTTGTTTATTATATCGTACACATTCTGTGAGCCGTTCTTTACTTGATCAGCTTACAATTCATAAGATTCCATTTATTAAACATGGAGCGAGCCAATCGTTCTACGAACATTCTTTAATTAGGCCCGTATTAGATCACTTACGACTCGTGCTTGAACCGTTCCGCCTCGAATCACTTTCAAATATATTACCAACAATGTATATTGGCCGTGATGAGTGCATTTCATTTATTGAACGTGAACAATGGAAATATGGTGAGGGCCGTTTCCCTTCTCTTCTTCATTTTCTATTACTAAACCCAAGCTTGAAACCTTTTCAAGTTAAAAAAGTAAATGAGCGAATCGATTTTATTAAGTTTATAAAAGAACTTGAACCGAAAAAAGCATTGAAAGAAATTATTCATGGTAAAGGAAAGTATTTAGAGTACTTACAAAGTAATGATCGTTCTTCCTTTACGATGCATAAGGACATACAAGAAGAAATGTTAGAAGAATTAATGGAATCAGCAACTCGCTTTACGGATATTCCAGCTTACTTACAATTTATTAATGAAGCCATTCAAGGTCAAAAAGAAATGGAAGCATTAAAAACAATGCCGCAAAAAGATACCGTATCGCTTATGTCAATTCATAACGCGAAAGGCCTTGAGTTTCCATGCGTCTTTTTACTCGGAGCAAGCGATGGTATATTGCCGCATACTTCTTCTTTAAAAGATGCAAATGACCGTGTGACGGAGACTTCTGAAGCATTAGAAGAAGAACGACGATTACTCTATGTCGCCATTACACGCGCAAAAGAAGAACTTTACATTTCCTCCCCRCAATTTTTCAGAGGAAAGAAACTAGATATATCTCGTTTTCTATATACTACGCAAAAAGATTTACCTGAAAAGACATCCATTAAATAATGGGTGTCTTTTTCCATATCACGATATGTACATCCCCTCTATATAAATTCCCTGTTTCTATCCTGAGAATTAACGTAATATCAACCATATCCCGTTCATATTGTAATAGTGTATGTCAGAACTCACGATAAGGAGTGAACATAATGAGCTGCAATTGTAATGAAGATCATCATCACCATGATTGTGATTTTAACTGTGTATCAAATGTCGTTCGTTTTATACATGAACTACAAGAATGCGCAACCACAACATGTGGWTCTGGTTGYGAARTTCCATTTTTAGGAGCACAYAAYACTGCAKCAGTAGCRAATACACGYCCTTTTATTTTATACACAAAAGCTGGAACRCCWTTTGAAGCATTTGCACCATCTKCAAGCCTTACTAGCTGCCAATCTCCAATTTTCCGTGTAGAGAGTATAGATGATGATGACTGTGCTGTATTGCGTGTATTAACTGTAGTTTTAGGTGATGGTACCTCTGTACCACCTGGTGACGATCCAATCTGTACATTTTTAGCTGTACCAAATGCAAGATTAGTATCAACCTCCTCTTGTATTACTGTTGATTTAAGTTGCTTCTGCGCTATTC
>NZ_JBFTMA010000097.1:0-9904 GCF_056396725.1 Bacillus sp. 05T31 | reverse complement strand
GGTTGCTACATGTAAACCTTCTGTTTATGAAAAACACATTGTAAGTGATGTTTTAGTACAAGCGGTAGAAAACATGCGCGGAAAAATGAACGAGTTAAATATAAATTGCACCTTTAATGAAGAGCAAAATAGAAGTGAAATTGAATGTGATAAACGCAAATTAAAAGGAGTATTTTTGTATGTTATTAAAAATGCTTTAGAGGCAATGGAACATGGCGGAACATTAAAAATACAAGTTGAAAATAAAAAAAGAGATTATGTAATAGTAAGTATAGTAGACAGTGGTTTTGGGATAAAAAAGGATAATTTAGGACGAGTTAAGGATGCTTTTTATACAACGAAGCAAGATAGAATTGGATTAGGTCTTACGGTAGCAGAGCGAATTRTKAMAGAKCATCTTGGAGAATTACAYATTTCTAGTGAAGTAAAGAAAGGAACGAGAGTRGAAATACTGCTCCCGAAAAAATGTGAGCGCAATGTGACACAAGATTAAGAGGTGTTGTTAAAGGAGTTATCATATGGAAAAAGGCAATATATTTGAAAAAGAAGAGATAAAGGCATTAATAATATTTTTAAGCTTATTCTTCGTTATATTTTTTGCGTATGATTTTGCTGAAAAAGTTATTGTCCTTTTATCAGATAAAAATCAAAAACTAGCAGATGCTTTTGGAGAAGGATTAGGTTTATGGCTATATAGTTTGATAGTTGGATTATTCTTTATAGGACTTTATTTTATGAAATGGAAAAAGCCGTATATTGTGAAGTATATTATTTTAATTGGCTATAATATATTGGATTTTATTAATAACTTCATTATTTATTACGGAAGTGATGCGGAATTTGATGGCGGGAATATAGTAGAAGGATTCTTTATTTTATTTGCACCGATATTTGTGAATAAGAGGTACTTTTGGTTAGTTGCCGGAACTATTGTTGGAAAATATGCACTTATGGGATTCGTTGTTCAATCCTTTATTGTTCTTATCCCAATAGCATTATATAGCGTGTTTGTTATTATATGTTGGATTATATTTTTAAGATTCCAATCTTACGTTCGTACACTTGAAATGATGGATAAAGAAATACGAAATGTAGAGAAATTAGCAATGGTTGGAAAAATGGCGACAGTAATTGGCGATAAGATTAGAAGACCGTTAGAAAAATTGAAAAAACTTGTGAATAAGCAAGCGAAAAAATATCCAGAAGATAAAATTTATAGTGAAATTATGAGACAGGAAGTAGAGCGAATTCATACAATTGCTACAGAACTAAATGGGTTTGAGAAATCTAAATCGGTAGAATCCGAAACACATAATATTAAAGAAATCATCTCTTATGTTATCAGGGTTATGGAAAAGCCAGCWTTAGAACAAGGGRTRAAAATRCATGCTATTTATAGTAAAGATATACCWYCAATTACATGYGAKGARAAACGATTGAAACAAGTATTTTTTAATTTAATAAAAAATGCGATTGAAGCAATGTCAGTTGGCGGAACTATTACTGTAAAAGTTATAGTGGAAGATGTGATCATTGTTCAAATTATAGATGAGGGATGCGGCATTCCGAAAGATAAAATTCCGAAGCTAAATGAAGCTTTTTACACAACGAAAGAAACTGGAACAGGCTTAGGATTAGTAGTTACGGAAAAAATTATTAAAGATCACCACGGTAAATTGAACTTTGAAAGTGAAGTTGGAGTTGGAACGACTGTTGAGATTATGTTGCCGATTTAATTATAGTGGGATATTTTAAAAAGGGGAAATCACTTTCTTGAGAGTGATTTCCCCTTTTCATTGTAGAGGGGATGTTTACAACATTGACAAATTGTACAAATTTACAATCTAAAATATGGGTGTTTTAAAGCGAGAGTATATAATGAATTTGTCTGTTATTTATTTTCATTTATTTGTAATTTTTTTGCCTCGGTAGCGAGGTTTTTGTGAAATGAACGATTTGTAAGTGTGGGCTATATATCAGTGATTAGAAAAATAGAATATACAGCACTTGCCGTAATCCCGGGGGTAATATAAAGAGATATCGCATCCCCCCTCGAAAACAGGTTTCCGGTTGTAATACTAGTCCAAGTTACAGTGGCAGGTCCAGGTGCTGGAGTAGGGTTATACACTTGAGGTTGTCTAGAGCCAATATCCGTAGGTTTAATTGAAAATGTCATAGTTCCCGTAATTTTATCTGTAGTAGTTAAAGTAATAGTAGATAGGATGTAACTAGAGGTAGGGGCAGAGAGGTTTATTGGGACATTCCTGCAAATATCAATCGTATAAACAGCAGCGGGTAAGTTATTAATATTTATAGAGGTAGCAAAACCAACTATATTTCCAGCTCCAGCAGTTACATACGGAATAACGTTAGAATCAATTCCTGGAGAACCTGCTATACGTTGAAACCCAGCATTCGTCCCTTGAAAAACAATACTTTTCGCTGATGAACTACCAGCAGTTCCAGTAGTACCGGTAGCTCCGGTAGAACCAGTGACTCCAGTAATTCCGGTTGCTCCAGTAGAACCAGTAGTTCCGGTAGAACCGGTAGAACCAGTGACTCCAGTAGTTCCGGTAGAACCGGTAGAACCAGTGACTCCAGTGACTCCAGTGACTCCAGTGGCACCAGTAGTTCCGGTAGAACCGGTAGAACCAGTGACTCCAGCAGTTCCGGTAGCTCCGGTAGAACCAGTGACTCCAGTAGTTCCGGTAGAACCAGTAGGACCAGTAGGACCACCTTCTACCAATACGATATAATCTTGAGACACATTCGGAAATCCTTGAGGTGCATCTTTTTTTACAACATAGCCGCTACTCGTGTAAGTGACAACTTGTCCCTTTTTATAGTTAGGAGCGGCTGCTAGACTAAAAGCGGTAGTACTTTGCAAACCGGCCCCGGCATTGCCAGTAGGTCCAGTAGCACCAGTGGGTCCAGTAGCGCCGATAGAACCGCTGTTGCGTCTACCGTCACAACTAAAGCAATTGCGTTGGTACATATATTATCTCCTTTCTATATTTTTGAAAATCTAGTTTTAAAAGTAGAACTACTATATATATATTGTAGATTCTATATTTTTGTGTGGTCGATCGTATTGTGTATATAGATTTTAAAAATAGGGGAGGTGTTATTAGTTTTATAACCACCAGGTCTCCTGCGGAATCAAAGTAACATCTACATCAATGTCTTTTTCACTAAATATTCAGAGGCAGAGTGTGACACACCGATGAGTGACATATTTGTTTCTTTCGCATAATCCATAATGAGTGAGTATTTATGCCTACCATAATCATTGTCGATATGGCAATGGATTTCTCCTGTAATAAATGATTAAGTGATTGTTCTATTGCTTTTAAGGCTGGCATGTTTRGTAATCCTCCTTAAGATAATTCTTACTTTGTTAGTTCTTTTTATTTTTCATGGCAAAATAAGAAGCGGATAGGAAACAAATAAAACCTAGAATCCAGCGAATAGAAGGAGAATAGGGAAGCATATGTTGTAATACCATTCCGCTAGAAATAAAAAAGCTACCTAATAGACCTAAGAAAATGAGATATCGTTGTAGTTTGAATATCAGTGATACAACTTCCTTTATCACGTATTAACTGCTCGTAAAAGCCTGATTGGCGAGGGCTAATAATCAGAGGGGGATGGATACCCCCCTAATTAAAGTTTCACTTTATCACATATATTTTATAGTAGTCTTAATTTTCTGCATATAAGATTCAAGAAAAATGGTGGTACAATATATAAATGATACGAGAAGAGAGGATGTAGGTTAACACATGTACGTTACTGTAACAGAGGCAGCATATAAAAAGATTATGGATACGATTCCAAGTGAAACGAAATATATAAAGTTATTTTATGATAATGAAGGTTGCGGTTGTGTTATGAGCGGGATTATTGATTTAGTAGCCGTTTCAGAGAAAGATGAGCGCGATGTAGATATCGAATCAAGCGTACTAAACTTTATTGCAGATCGCACAAAGCTTGTATTTATGGATGATAAATTAACAGTTGATTGGCATGAAGTTGGAGGGACTTTCCAGCTGAAGAGCCCAAGCCAGTTTTATAATCCGAATATGAAGTTACATGTTCGAGTATAATGAAGAGAGAAGGAGTATATAATATGCTCCTTTTTCTTATGGATTTTTTCACATAATGAAATGTACATATGGTTGAATTTTCTGTATAATTCTCTTTGCGGAGGGGGTTGCGCATGAAAAGATGGGGAATTGAGTTATTAATTTTAAGTGTCGTTATTATTTGGGGGATTAACTATACGATTGCGAAATATGGACTTTTAGAATTTACAGCGATTGAGTTTACTGCAGTTCGAATGATGGCAGCAGCACCACTATTATTATTACTTACGTTCTTTATCGAAAAGTCACTTTATATGGAGCGAAAAGATATACCAAGATTAATCATTGTTAGCGCGGTAGGTATTGTACTGTATCAAACGCTATTTATGGAAACGGTACAATATACATCTGCTACAAATGCCTCTTTACTCATTTCTATTTCACCTATTTTTACAACTTTATTTTCGATTTTCTTGAAACAAGAAAAATTTTCTTCTCGAAAGTTAGTTGGTTCCATGATTGCCTTTGTTGGTGCTACATTAGTTTTAGTAGCGGGGCATTCACTCGCTGGTTCTTTCTACGGAAATGGGATTGGACTGATTACATCAATATGTTGGGGACTTTATCCCGTGTTAGCAGGGCCGCTTATTAAAAAATACTCAGCATTACGTGTTACTGCATGGTCGACATTAGTTGGAGCGGTTCCGCTCTTATTGTTAAGTGGTCCACATGTATTTGTCATGCCATTTCACATTACACACGGGATGACATGGTTTGCCTTGCTGTATTCTATTTTCTTCGTGACTGTATTCGGTTTAGTGATGTGGTATATTGGTGTTCAAAAAATTGGAGCATCACATACGATGGTATATATGTATATTACGCCGCTCGTTGCTGTCTTATTTGCTGCAGTATGGGCAAATGAATATGTATCGTTACAACAAATTATCGGTGGAATTATCATTTTCTTCGGTCTATGGTTTGTGAAATCAGAGAAAGTAGAAGCTAATTCTATCGTGCAAGAACCTATATCAAAATAGGAAAACAGATCATCTATGATCTGCTTTCCTATTTTTTTATTTTTGGTAAGAAGATGAGAAACAAGATAGCAGTAATAAGTGGAATTAAGTTTAAAAATGGAATACGGAAGAGTGTAATAAGAATAATACCTGGAAGAAGAACACCGAGGACAGCATAGAAAATACTATGTTTTTTCGTGTACCAATATAATGAAAGTCCAATAAGTGCAGGAACAATGAGATGAATGAGAGCCATTAAAAAATAAATCATTAGACGCCCCCTTTATTTATGTGCTTATTACATCATATCCGTATGTTCATAGATTGATATCAATTTTTTCATAATTGGACGAAAATGTTTTGAAAAACGTCACATTTATGAGGGATTCTATATTAGAAATCTTGTATAATATTATTTCCTAAAAGCATTTAAAAAACATAAACATACTGTTTATGTTTTTTAAATTTGAGTGAAATGAATTTTAAGTAGCATAGACTCGAAAGAAATGAGTTATATAGCTTTTGTTGGATAGATAAAAACTATTGAAGGGGAGTACAATATGATTAGTATGTCATTAAGGTCGTTTAAAATTCAATCGTATTATCTACTAGGTATTCTGTTATTAGGCTGGATGTTAACACCGTTTTCAGCACATTTTCTAGGTGCAGGAATTGGACTTATTGTAAGCATGTATTGTGTTTGGATTTTAGGAAGGCGTATCGAAAAGCTTGGAGATAGTATAGTAAAGAAGACGAAAGCGCCGACGCTTGGTATGTTTAATCGCTTTGCAGCTGCAATTTTGGGTGCTATTATTATGTACGAAATTGAGCATCATATGGTAATGTGGGCATTTGCAGTAGGTATTCTGGGTGGTTATTTCTTAATCGTTATTAATTTAGGGTATTATAGTATGAAGGATGAGGAAGAATTAACGAAGGGCTGAAAAAGATAAAAAGATGAAAAGCCTCTTTTTAGATGGAATAGAGGATCCAGCGGTGGATAGAAGCGGTTAGGGCCTTTTTTAGCCACATGCGGTGTGAAACTAGAAGGAGCAAGTGAGCGAGAGATCTCTTTATATTTTCAAAGCCTTGATTTGTATGTGTGAAAATCCGAGTATATCAATTGAAAATTAGGTTTGGAACTTTTTTAGATGGAATAGAGGATCCGGCGGTGGATAGAAGCGGTCAGAGCCTTTTTTAGCCCCATGCGGTGTGAAACCAGAGCAAGGTAGTGAGCAGGAATATAATTTATATGTTCGAAGCCGTAATTTGTATATATGAAAATCTGGTTATTTAAATTGAAAATTGGCTTACTCTGGAATAAGGGATCCGGCGATGGATAGTACAACAGGAAGCGTAACTTTGTATAAAATATAGGTTTCCGCTTCCAATAAGTTAATATGAAATCACTTAGTAGTATGACTCTTAGGTTCTTTAAAAAAGTTGGATACAATACAACAAACTATTCCGGTAATTAGAATAATGTATTTTATCGTTTCACTTGTATGCTCAAATAAATTAACGTTAAGCATTACAAGTCCCCAAAACATTTGAATCGCTCCATAACTGAATAAAATTTTTCCTGTACGAGAAAAATTTTTCATGGGCCTCACCCTTTCCTTTATATGTAAATTATATCATAGGAAACTACAAACGAATGATTATAAAATGAATTTTATGTAAATTTATGGGTAGTGGTATGCAATAGATGGAGAGATTAAAGTTTCACTTTATATAAGATATAGAAAGAAGCTTACGTTTTTAACGTAAGCTTCTTTTTTATGTAAGTGTGTGTAACCGTTAAGCCGCATTGGGTTTTGTCGGTGAGTACGCGGAACTTTACGGTTACACGACACTTATTCATATGAGTAAAAGGGTTATTAAGCGATTGGACCGCCTAAGTTAATAATAGCTTCAGAAACGCTATCGAATTTTTTGAAGTTTTCTTTAAATTCGTTTGCAAGCTCAATTGCTTTCGCTTTGTAAGCATCTTTATCAGCCCAAGTTTGTTCAGGCATTAATACTTCATCAGGTACACCTGGAACATGACGAGGTACTTCAAGGCCAAAGATGTCGTGTTTTGCAGTTTCAGCTTTAGCAAGTTCACCGCTTAGTGCTGCTTGAATCATTGCACGAGTGTAACCTAAGTTCATACGTTTACCAACACCGTATTCGCCACCAGTCCAGCCAGTGTTTACTAAGAATACTTTCGCATCATGTTTCTCGATTTTTTCACCAAGCATTTCAGCATAACGAGATGCATCAAGTGGTAAGAACGGTGAACCGAAGCAAGTAGAGAATGTAGCTTGCGGAGATGTAACACCGCGCTCTGTTCCTGCTAGCTTACTAGTGTAACCGCTTAAGAAATGGTACATAGCTTGCTCTTTTGATAACTTACTGATTGGAGGCAATACGCCAGATGCATCAGCAGTTAAGAAAATAATTGTATTTGGATGTCCTGCAACACTTGGCAGTACGATATTGTCAATCGCATGCATAGGGTATGCAGCACGTGTATTTTCTGTTAAAGTAGTATCGTTATAGTCAGCGATGCGTGTTTGACCATCAATGACAACGTTTTCTAAAACTGAACCAAATTTGATTGCATCGAAGATTTGTGGTTCTTTCTCATGAGAAAGGTTTACACATTTTGCATAGCAACCGCCTTCAATATTGAATACGCCGTTATCAGACCAACCGTGCTCATCGTCACCGATTAATTTACGGTTTGGATCAGCAGATAATGTTGTTTTGCCTGTTCCAGATAAACCGAAGAATAGTGCTACGTCGCCTTCTTCGCCTACGTTTGAAGAGCAGTGCATAGAAAGAATGTCTTGTTCAGGTAGTAAGAAGTTCATAATAGAGAAGATTGATTTTTTCATTTCTCCAGCGTATTCTGTACCACCGATTAGTACGATACGTTTTTCGAATGAAACCATAATGAATGCTTCAGAATTTGTACCGTCAATTGCTGGATCTGCTTTGAAGTTTGGTGCAGAAACAATTGTGAACTCTGATTCGTGAKTTGCTAATTCTTCTTCATTTGGACGAATAAAYAATTGATGTACGAACAAATTATGCCATGCATATTCGTTAACAACTTGAATTGGTAGGCGATAGTTGCGATCAGCGCCAGCAAATCCTTTGAAGATGAATAACTCTTCTTTTTCTTTTAAGTATTCTAAAACTTTTATATATAATTTATTAAAATGTTCTTCAGAGATCGGTTGGTTCACGGCTCCCCAAGCAATTTTGTCAGCAACCGATGCTTCCTTCACAATAAATTTATCYTTAGGAGAACGTCCTGTGTATTTTCCTGTTGAAGCAGAAACGGCACCAGTAGAAGTTAATTTCCCTTCGTTTCGCATTAATACTTTTTCCACTAATTGCGGAACACTTAATTGAATCTGTGCATTGCTTCCGTTCAATAATTCATGTAAACCAATTTGGACATTCACAGTACTCATATTTATATACCATCCTTTTCATTTAATGAAATATTTCTCGTAATCCCCATCAATAGTATAACACAATTATATAAATAATGTATACTATTTATTTATTTTTGTTTGTGTGAATGTATCATTTCCCTATTAATATTTCATTCTATGGGTATTGAGAAAAACTTTCAGGAAAATGTGAATATTAATTGACAAATGAATATCATTTCTTTAGTATAGGTTGGGACGGATACTCTCTTATCCCGAGCTGGCGGAGGGACAGGCCCGATGAAGCCCAGCAACCTCACTTGTAGTGGTAAATACAGGTGAATAGGTGCTAAAACCTGTGCGAGGCTAACGGTCTCGAACGATAAGAGCAAAGGGCAAAAAGCAGTATGCAAGTAGCAAATTAAACCTTTCCTCTATGTTAAGTAGGAAAGGTTTTTCTGTATGCTTGTGTGGGAGAATAAATGTATGTCGCAGTTTGTGGCAAATTAAGGATGAGTTCCGTACAATATATACAATTACTGTAGGGAGGTTTACCACATGACAAAAAAACGTCATCTGTTCACATCTGAGTCTGTAACTGAAGGACATCCAGATAAAATTTGTGACCAAATTTCTGATTCAATTTTAGATGCGATCTTAGCAAAGGACGCAAATGCACGTGTAGCTTGTGAAACAACTGTAACAACTGGTTTAGTATTGGTAGCGGGGGAAATTACGACTTCTACTTACGTAGATATTCCAAAAATCGTTCGTGAAACAATTCAAGGCATTGGTTACACACGCGCAAAATACGGATTCGATGCAGAAACTTGT
Organism: Bacillus sp. 05T31; assembly: GCF_056396725.1. Taxonomy (NCBI): domain Bacteria; kingdom Bacillati; phylum Bacillota; class Bacilli; order Caryophanales; family Bacillaceae; genus Bacillus; species Bacillus sp. 05T31. The sequence continues at coordinate 538 of NZ_JBFTMA010000097.1, read as the reverse complement.
GCAGTTTTAACATCTATCGATGAGCAATCTGCTGACATCGCTATGGGTGTTGACCAAGCACTAGAAGCACGCGAAGGTCAAATGACTGACGCTGAGATTGAGGCAATTGGTGCGGGAGACCAAGGTTTAATGTTTGGCTTCGCATGTAATGAAACACAAGAATTAATGCCACTTCCAATCTCGCTTGCTCACAAATTAGCTCGTCGTTTAACTGAAGTACGTAAAGATGACACATTATCATACTTACGTCCGGATGGAAAAACGCAAGTTACAGTTGAGTATGATGAAAATGGTAAACCTGTACGTGTGGATACAATTGTAATTTCTACACAACATCATCCAGATGTTACGTGGGAAGAAATCGATCGCGATTTAAAAGAGCACGTAATTAAAGCTGTAGTTCCAGCAGAATTAATGGATGTAGAAACGAAATTCTTCATTAACCCAACTGGCCGCTTCGTAATTGGTGGACCACAAGGTGATGCTGGTTTAACAGGACGTAAAATCATCGTTGATACTTACGGTGGATACGCTCGCC
>NZ_JBFTMA010000096.1:0-9910 GCF_056396725.1 Bacillus sp. 05T31 | reverse complement strand
ATCTATTACAGAATACTTAAACGAAGATTCAGCAGTATACTACGACAAAGTACAAGAACTACTAACGATGATGGATGTTCCATTTGAGAAAGATCCGAATTTAGTACGTGGTTTAGACTACTACCAACACACTGTTTTTGAAATTATGAGTGAGGCAGAAGGTTTCGGTGCTATCACAACATTAAGTGGCGGTGGCCGTTATAACGGACTTGTACAAGAAATCGGTGGACCGGAAATGCCAGGTATCGGTTTTGCGATGAGTATTGAGCGTTTAATTATGGCGCTGAAGGCTGAAAATATTGAGTTACCAATTGAACATAGTATTGATTGTTACGTTGTAGCACTTGGTGAAAAAGCGAAAGACCGTGCTGCAAAAGTTGCGTTCGATCTTCGTAAAGCTGGATTATCAGTTGAAAAAGATTATTTAGATCGCAAAATGAAAGCACAATTTAAATCTGCAGATCGTTTAAATGCGAAATACGTAGCTGTATTAGGGGAAGATGAGCTAGATAAAGGCATCATTAACTTAAAAGATATGGCAACAGGCGGACAAGAAGAAGTAGCGTTAGATGTATTTGCTTCATATGTAGCAGAGAAATTAATATAGGGGGAACTTAAAGTGGCTGAAAGAACACATGCATGCGGAAAAGTAACAGTAGAAGCGGTTGGACAAACAGTTCAATTAAAAGGTTGGGTACAAAAACGCCGTGATTTAGGTGGATTAATCTTTATCGACTTACGTGACCGTACAGGTATCGTACAAGTTGTATTTAATCCAGAAACATCAAAAGAAGCGTTAGAAGTAGCAGAAACGATTCGTAGCGAATACGTATTACACGTAGAAGGTACAGTTGTTGAACGTGGTGAAGGCGCAATTAATGATAATATGGCAACTGGTCGTATTGAAGTACAAGCATCGAAAGTAAATGTATTAAACGCAGCGAAAACAACGCCAATCATTATTGCTGATGATACAGATGCATCAGAAGATGTGCGTTTAAAATATCGTTACTTAGACTTACGTCGTCCTGCAATGTTCAACACATTCAAAATGCGTCATGACGTAACGAAAACAATTCGTAACTTCTTAGATACAGAAGAATTCTTAGAAGTTGAAACACCAATTTTAACGAAGAGCACGCCAGAAGGAGCTCGCGACTATTTAGTACCAAGCCGTGTGCATGATGGTGAATTTTATGCATTACCTCAATCTCCGCAGCTATTTAAACAGCTTCTTATGGTCGGTGGATTTGAGCGTTACTATCAAGTAGCACGTTGTTTCCGTGACGAAGATTTACGTGCGGACCGTCAACCGGAATTCACGCAAATTGATATCGAGGCATCATTCTTAACACAAGATGAAATTTTAGAAATGATGGAGCGTATGATGACGAAAGTCATGAAGGATGCAAAAGGTGTAGAAGTTAGTGCACCATTCCCTCGTATGAAATATGCTGATGCAATGGCCCGCTTTGGTTCTGATAAGCCGGATACACGCTTTGAAATGGAACTAAAAGACCTATCTGAATTTGCAKTAGGCTGTGGATTTAAAGTATTTACAAGTGCTGTAGAAAACGGCGGACAAGTAAAAGCGATTAACGCAAAAGGTGCAGCGAGCAAATACTCTCGTAAAGACATCGATGCATTAACTGAATTCGCCAAAGTATACGGTGCAAAAGGTCTAGCTTGGCTTAAAGTTGAAGAAGACGGCTTAAAAGGACCGATTGCGAAATTCTTCGGTGAAGAAGAGGCAAACGTGTTAATGAGTACATTAGAAGCGGATGCTGGTGACTTATTACTATTCGTAGCAGATAAGAAAAGTGTTGTTGCAGATAGCTTAGGTGCACTTCGTTTACGTCTAGGTAAAGAACTTGAGTTAATTGACGAAAGTAAATTTAACTTCCTATGGGTAACTGATTGGCCACTTCTTGAGTACGATGAGGATGCAGATCGTTACTTCGCAGCTCACCACCCATTCACAATGCCATTCCGTGAAGACGTTGAGTTATTAGAAAMAGCACCAGAAAAAGCACGTGCACAAGCATATGACCTTGTATTAAACGGTTATGAGCTTGGTGGTGGATCACTTCGTATTTACGAGCGTGACGTACAAGAAAAAATGTTCAARGCACTTGGATTCTCACAAGAAGAAGCACAAGAACAATTCGGATTCTTATTAGAAGCATTCGAATACGGTACACCACCACACGGCGGAATCGCATTAGGTTTAGACCGTCTTGTTATGTTACTTGCAGGTCGTACGAACCTTCGTGATACAATTGCATTCCCGAAAACAGCAAGCGCAAGCTGCTTATTAACAGAAGCGCCAAGCCCAGTTGCAGAAGCTCAGCTTGAAGAGCTAAGCTTAAAATTGAGCTTGAAAGAAGAGAAGTAAGAATAGAGTCTAGATGGTTATACTAACCCCATCTAGGCTTTTTTTATAGAGGTTGTTTAAAAAGTAAGATTCAGATAACCGTCGCATCTCATCGTTGCTTATGCTAGTCCGGTGCTCGAGTAGTAAAGCTACACTGTGCTCCTCCTAGCATAAGTGCCTCGATCTGCTCGGTTCTCTAAATCCWCCTTTTTAAACGTATATTGAAGAGGTTGTTTAAAAAGTCCGGTTCAGATAACCGTCGCATCTCATCGTTGCTTATGCTCGTCCGGTGCTCGAGTAGTAAGGCTACACTGTGCTCCTCCTAGCATGAGTGCCTCGATCTGCTCGGCCATCTGAATCCTCCTTTTTAAACTTGCATTTAGGAAGAAGTAAAAGCCCGGTTTACACTATGTTTTCATTTTTAAAATATGTATTTTTAAGGATTCTATAACTTTTTCTATACAAATAGTCGGAAAAACGCTAGAATACATGGTAGACCATTTTTGTAATAGGAGTGTAGAGCTGAATGTTACATCAATTTTCACGTAATGAATTAGCCTTTGGAAAAGAAGGCCTTGAAATATTAAAAAATAGTACAGTCGGTATTTTAGGTATTGGCGGCGTAGGATCATTTTCGGCAGAAGCGTTAGCACGTTCTGGCGTAGGACGTCTCGTATTAGTTGACAAAGATGTTGTAGATATTACAAACGTAAACCGTCAAATTCACGCGTTAGTATCTACTGTAGGACGTTCAAAAGTAGAATTAATGAAAGAGCGTATTGCAGATATTAATCCAGAGTGTGAAGTAATTGGACTAGAGATGTTTTATACAGATGAAACATATGAAGAGTTCTTTAAACACGGTTTAGATTTCGTAGTAGATGCATCTGATACGATTACGTTCAAAATTCATTTAATTAAACAATGTTTACGTCGTAAAATCAAAATTATCTCATGTATGGGTGCGGCAAATAAAATGGACCCAACTCGTTTCCGTATTGCGGACATTTCTAAAACACATACAGATCCAATTGCGAAAGTAATTCGTACGAAGCTTCGTAAAGATGGTATTAAAAAAGGTGTAAAAGTTGTCTTCTCTGACGAAAACCCAATCGTAATTCGTGAAGAAGTACGTAAAGAAATCGTACCAGACGAAAATGCAAAAATTCGTAAAGCGAAATTACCACCTTCTTCAAATGCGTTCGTGCCATCTGTGGCTGGTTTAATTATGGCAAGTCACGTTGTACGTGAGCGTATTAAAAACGTAGAAGTCAAGCGTGTAGGGCAAGAATAAAAAGGAAGCATATATCGTTTAGGATATATGCTTTTTGTATGTTTTAAAGAAATGTCGATGCCGGATCGTTAATATAATTTCATTTACTGTGGTGCTTTTTCACTAAGGGAAAATAAACAGGGATGTCACTTAGTTGAAAAAGTGGCATCCCTGTTTTTAGTTTTCTGCAGAATATATAATATCTAAATTTCCATTTTGATCGGTTTTGAAAATCGGAGCAATTTGCTCTTCTTGTTCTTCGACTGAAACAAGTTTTCGAGCACGATCCATAATTCTAACAAGCATTGCATAATCTTCTTCGATTGCTTGTTGTTTTTTTGTGAGAACAGCTAATTTTGCTTCAAGTTCATTATTCATTTTTTGCAGGGAAGTGAGCTGATCTTGTAATACGTCATTTTCAGTTTGTAACTTTGCGAGTGAAGGGTTATTGTGCTCCAAGTTTTGCAAAAATGAGATGACATTTTGCATTGTAAGATCCTGTTTATTTGGGACAATATCTTCTGAAAACTCGGCATCGATTACGAGCTGCCGAGTTTGTGTGAACTGCTCTTTTTCTATTTTAGCTTCCGAACGCTTTAATTCTTTACGTTGTTTTTTTGCGATTTGCACCGCATCTTCATAATATGGTCTTACTTCAGCATTCCATCTAAAGCCACAAGCTGCTGAAGTTCGGTTTAATGTATCACCAACTTCATCGAATGCTTTTATTTGTGTACTTCCGCTGCGAATATGTCGTAAAACAGTTTCTGCTAAAAGGAGATCGTCTTCTTTTGTCCATGCATCTTGACGTGTTTTCATAAGCGAACCCTCCGTAATGGTGACGTTTTCGCTTATATTACCCTTTATTCTTCGTTTTATGCGAACTTTGTAATCTTTCATAAACAGTAGAAAGTGCTTGTTCAAATTTTCCTGTCGTTTTCGGTTTATAATATTGCTTGTTTTTAATTTTATCAGGTAAGTATTGTTGTTGTACCCAACCGTTTGGGTGATCGTGTGGATATAAGTATCCGATGCCTCTTCCTAACGATTCGGCTCCTTTATAATGACTATCTTTTAAATGACTTGGAATATCGCCTGTTTGGCCATTACGTAAATCGTGTAGTGCGGCATCGAGTGCTTTATAGGCCGAGTTTGATTTCGGTGATAGACAAAGTTCAATAACAGCATTTGCAAGTGGTATGCGTGCCTCTGGGAAGCCGACCCGTTCAGCTGATTCAATCGCTGCAAGTGTACGTTGTCCAGCTTGTGGGCTAGCAAGTCCGATATCTTCATATGCCATAATAAGCAGACGTCTACCGATGCTTTGTAAGTCACCAGCTTCAATAAGACGTGCTAAATAATGAAGTGCGGCGTTCACATCACTTCCGCGTACTGATTTTTGAAAAGCAGATAAAACGTCATAGTGAGCATCGCCACCTTTGTCGTGAACGAAACTCTTTTTCTGTAAGCATTCTTCTGCGATTTCAAGTGTAATTTCCGCGGCTTTGTCGTCAGTTGTAAAGCTAGATAAAACAGCTAGTTCAAGTGCATTATAAGCTGAGCGCATATCTCCGCCTGACGCATTTGCAAAGTGATGTAATGCTTCATCCGTAACAGTTACATCATATTCCCCAAGCCCTTTTTCTTTATCTTCAAGCGCTCGTTTTAAGCCAATTAAAATATCATCTTCTGTTAATGCGTGTAATTCGAAGATTTGACAACGACTTCGAATAGCAGAATTAATAGCATGGAACGGATTGCTTGTCGTTGCACCAATTAAAGTAAGAAGTCCGCTTTCTAAATGGGGTAATAGAAAGTCTTGCTTCGCTTTATCTAGCCTATGAACTTCATCCAAAATTAAAACGAGGTGCCGATGCATTTTCGCTTCTTGTACGACAACTTCCATATCTTTTTTATTATGAGTAACAGCGTTTAAGAGGCGAAACAGGGTTCCAGTACTTCCTGCAATTGCGCTGGCGATTGATGTTTTTCCTGTGCCTGGAGGACCGTATAAAATCATTGATTGAAAATGATTTGCTTGGACCATTCGCCATAAAATCTTACCTTCACCAACTAAATGCTGTTGTCCGATAATTTCTTGAATATTTGTAGGGCGCATTCGATGTGCGAGTGGTTGTTTCATTTGACCCTCTCCCTTAATGTATAATCTCATTCTATCGTATCATTTTTTTTGATGAAATTTGAAATAGGATGCTGTTTTGTGGGGGGGATGAATATGAAAATTCCTATTTTTCTTTCAATTGTAATAATTTCCGAGTTTTTCAATGTGATTTTATGTTATCATTTTGATACACAAGTTGAAATTTCTTATAATACTATATTATGCTATAATTTCATAGGATTTTAAATTGTGTTCTTTTATAAAGTGAAACTTTAATCAGTGGGGGTTTTGTTCATCCCCCACCTAACTTCTTTGCTCCAGCCGAATTTTGAGGTGGGAGTTTTACTGCCTGCAAATAGCGGGATAAATAAGATATAACCAATAGAAGTGAAAATTTGAAATGAGGTGCAAATAGATGAAGATTTCAACGAAAGGCCGCTACGGCTTAACAATTATGATCGACCTTGCAAAAAAGTTTGGTGAAGGCCCAATTTCATTAAAATCAATTGCACAGGCACATGATCTATCTGAGCATTACTTAGAGCAATTAATTTCACCACTTCGTAACGCTCGTCTTGTAAAGAGTACGCGTGGTGCATATGGTGGATATGTATTATCTGATCAGCCAGTCAACATTACAGCTGGAGATGTAATCCGTGTACTAGAGGGTCCAATTAGTGTTGTAGAAATGATAGAAGAAGAAGAACCAGCACAACGYCAATTATGGATGCGTGTTCGTGATGCGGTGCAAGAAGTATTAGATAGTACAACTTTAGAAGATTTAGTACGTTATGAGGAAGAAAATCACGGGGGCTATATGTTTTACATTTAATTCCTTGTGAAACGATTTGGAAAGAAGGAGATTTAATGGAACGCATTTACTTAGATCATGCTGCGACATCTCCGACTCACCCAGAAGTGGTCGAAAAGATGATTCCATATATGACAGAAACATTTGGAAACCCGTCTAGTATTCACTTTTATGGGCGTCAAACGCGCCATGCGGTAGATGAGGCGAGGCGTGTGTGTGCACGTAGCATTCACGCGAGTCCAAATGAAATTATATTCACGAGCGGTGGTACAGAAGCTGATAATTTAGCACTTATAGGTGTAGCGCGTGCGAATCGTCATAAAGGTAACCACGTTATTACAACGCAAATTGAACATCATGCGATTTTGCATACGTGTGAATTGTTAGAGCGTGAAGGATTTGAAGTGACGTATTTACCTGTTGATGAAACAGGGCGTGTTCAAGTTTCTGACATACAAAAGGCACTAACGGAAGAGACGATTCTTGTATCTATTATGTTCGGGAATAATGAAGTAGGGACAATACAACCAATTGTGGAAATAGGAAAGTTGTTAAAAGAGCATCAAGCTTATTTCCACACAGATGCTGTACAAGCTTACGGTTTAATAGAAATAGATGTGAAAGAGTTTGGTATTGATTTATTATCGATTTCCGCTCACAAAATTAACGGCCCAAAAGGTGTAGGGTTCCTATATGCTGGTGCAAATGTGAAATTTGAACCGTTATTAATAGGCGGAGAGCAAGAAAGAAAACGTCGTGCTGGTACTGAAAATATACCTAGTATTGTTGGACTTCAACATGCAGTTTCGCTAGCTGAAAAAACTCGTGAGCAAAAAAATGCCCAATATGAAGAGTTTAAAGATATAATGGTATCTGTCTTCAAAAATGAGGACATTCATTTCGAGGTAAACGGAGACTTGGAATATCGCTTACCACATGTGTTTAATATAAGTTTTACAGGAATGAATATTGAACCGTTTCTTGTAAACCTAGACTTAGCTGGTATTGCAGTATCAAGTGGTTCTGCTTGTACAGCTGGTTCGATTGATCCATCACATGTATTAGTGGCGATGTTCGGAAAAGACTCCGATCAAATACGTTCATCCGTACGCTTTAGTTTCGGAYTTGGAAATACGAAAGAGCAAATTGAAAAAGCGGCGTACGAAACAGTGAAAATCGTGAAGCGATTAACACAAAATTAGCATGGGAGGTGACATGATGAACAAACTACCTCAAGAAACACGCGTTGTCATCGGGATGTCCGGTGGCGTCGATTCATCTGTAGCAGCTCTTTTATTAAAAGAGCAGGGTTATGATGTAATCGGAATTTTTATGAAAAACTGGGATGATACAGATGCAAATGGTGTCTGCACAGCAACAGAAGATTACAATGATGTAATTGAAGTGTGTAACCAAATCGGCATTCCGTATTATGCAGTAAACTTTGAAAAACAATACTGGGATAAAGTATTCACGTACTTTTTAGATGAGTACCGAGCTGGTCGTACACCAAACCCAGATGTAATGTGTAACAAAGAAATTAAATTTAAAGCATTTTTAGAGCATGCAATTGCACTTGGTGCTGATTATGTAGCAACAGGTCATTATGCACGCGTTGCTTATATGGACGGCGAATATAAAATGCTTCGCGGCGTTGATGACAATAAAGATCAAACATATTTCTTAAATCAATTAAGCCAAGAGCAACTATCAAAAACAATGTTCCCATTAGGTGAATTAAAGAAACCACAAATTCGCGAAATGGCGACAGAAGCTGGTTTAGCGACAGCGGCGAAGAAAGATAGTACTGGTATTTGCTTCATCGGTGAGCGTAACTTTAAAGATTTCTTAAGTAACTATTTACCGGCGCAACCAGGTGTGATGCAAACATTATCTGGTGAAGTGAAAGGGAAACATGATGGTTTAATGTATTATACAATTGGACAACGTCATGGCCTTGGTATTGGTGGTAATGGTGATCCGTGGTTTGCTGTGGGAAAAAACTTGAAAGAAAACATTTTATATGTTGATCAAGGATWCCATAACGAACTTCTATATGGTGATGAAGTTATTGCTACGAATGTAGGCTGGGTAAGTAATAAAGCGAAGGAAAAAGAATTTACGTGTACAGCGAAATTCCGTTATCGTCAAGCAGACAATAAAGTAACGGTTCAAATCGTTGATGAAAATACAGTTCGTATTCTTTGTGATGAGCCAATTCGTGCGATTACGCCAGGCCAAGCAGTTGTTTTCTATGATGGAGATGAGTGCTTAGGCGGCGCTACAATTGATGAAGTATATCATAGTGGTAAGAAATTAGATTATTTAGGATAACACGAGAAGCCTCTGCCGATTAGCGGTTAGAGGTTTCTTTTACATAAAGCGAATTTTYGTTCGCTTGGAAAATACATTCTTTGTTATAATTTGTTGTAGAGGTGAAGGATATGTCAAACAAACTTGAAACAGGTATTAAATATATGCAAGAAGGAAACTGGGAAGAAGCAGCTGAAAATTTCACAGAAGCAATCGARGAAAACCCGAAAGATGCGCTTGGATACATTAACTTTGCGAATTTATTAGATGTATTAGGTGATAGTGAGCGAGCAATTTTATTTTATAAACGTGCATTAGAATTAGATGGTAAATCTGCGGCTGCTTATTATGGATTAGGCAACGTATATTACGGTCAAGAGCAATTTGCAGAGGCGAAGGCTGTATTTGAACAAGCGATGCAAGYGGGATTACAATCAGCTGAYGTAACATTTATGTTAGGTATCACACATGTGCAACTTGGAAATGATCGTCTTGCACTTCCATTTTTACAAAGAGCGACGGAATTAGATGAAGGCGATGTAGAAGCTGTTTTCCAATGCGGACTTTGCTTCGCACGACTAGAACATATTCAAGAGGCAAAACCTTATTTTGAAAAGGTGTTAGAAATGGATGAAGAGCATGCAGATGCGTATTATAATTTAGGTGTTGCGTACGTATTCGAGGAGAATAACGAGAAAGCTCTTACTTTATTTAAGAAAGCGACTGAAATTCAAGCAGACCACTTTTTAGCTGGTAATGGTATTCGTTTATTAGAGCAAGAAGCTGAATAAAGTGAAATTATAGTTTAATGCGCAGTTACCCCTCATCTAAAGATTGTGAAAGAGGTGGGGGATGTACTGCTCATTAAAGTGAAAAGAACTCGGAAAGGAGAGGAAATATGGGAAATCAACATGCAATGGATTTGTTTGAGGAAGAAAAAAGATTTATAAAAGCGCAAGTTCTTCATACCATTTTCCACAACGAAGAAAACCTCTATTCCGTTGTCAGTATGAAAGT
>NZ_JBFTMA010000095.1:0-12048 GCF_056396725.1 Bacillus sp. 05T31 | reverse complement strand
GTATTAGCCTGCATTGCAATTTTTGGTACAATTTTACCTAATGCATTAGATCCAAATGAAACATTAGCAGGTAAAATTTCAATTGCAGTTTTTGGCATAGTTGGTACTTGTTTATTATTTTCTATTACTTATTTTATTATAAAAACAGCTATTTTAAGAGGTGGGAAATAAGATGGTACAAAATTTAGAGTTAGAATTTTAATTCATATACATAAAAAAGGAGAATTTCTATGAAATTACTACGTTTATTTATGATTTTCACTCTTGTTGTATTGTTAAGCGCATGCAATACAGCAACACAAGTCACAAAGGTTCAAAAAAATGGCGAAACGACTTTGAAAATTGGTTCGTTGCAAGGGTATTACGATGTGCAAACGATTAAAGCTGAAAAAGGAAATGTGGAAATTCCTTATGAAGCAGCCGTTGAAGAAGGTACGATTTTATTGCAAGTTACAAAAGGTGATAAGGTTATTTATGAAGAAGAAGTCACTTCTCAACAAGAAGGTCTGCTTTCTTTTGAAGCGCCAAAATCCGGGTCATATGATTTAATTGTACGAGTGAAGGGTGAAAAAGAGAAAGCAAAAGAAATTCAAATACATACTAATCTATGAAAAAATGGCAAGTGGAGTGCACCCGCTTGCCGTTTCTATTTTCGGTTGATTCTATCACAACATATGTTTATCAATTTAAGAAATGCTTCGCTGAGTCCTGCTGTTTATTCCGCCGAAATTCCTGATGAAGTTAAAATAAGAGATGAACAAAAGAATGTGTTACAAACTTGGCATGTTAGAAACGAAATTGATAACTCTCTTTGACATGATAAAAAGACTGGGTTTGATGCATTTGTATTTGAAAGAGATATAGATGGTAAAGGGGGCATAAGGTGATAATCTTTTTAGAGAAGATGTCCCAGACCATACTACTGATATTGATTATATATGGGGGTAAATAAGTTGAAAAATATTGAGGTTCTAAATAAATACATTGAAGGGTTTTCTAATACTCTCCCTACGTGGTTAAAGTATCTAATCGAGGCAGAGGAGATACATCAAAACTATGAGAATGTACAAGTACTTGGTGAATTAAAAACAGATGCGGTGTTGTACTATGTACACCGTACGCTGCAAGTGTTAGATGGATTGTCTTTAGATGAAGAAGCGTATCGCATTATTGAAAAAGTACTAACGTATAGTGAGCTTGCAAAGGTAGGCTCTTTAAAACAGCGAGAGAAATGGAAGAAGAACGGAATCAATCTATTGGTACATAACGAGGGTTCTGCTGATATCTTTAGTGATATTAAGTTTATCGAACATATAGAGACAAACTTAAACTCTACTGAGTATTTGTTTGTTCGAGATTTAATTAGAACACATGGATTAATCGGGCAGTATATCCGCGGAGAGGCTCGTTTGAACTCTCATATTGATTTAATTGACACATATAAAGAAGAATACGGAGACGTTAGGTTAAAGGAGATTCTATACTATCTTAATCAATGTATTATTGAAGGTGTATCAAAATCTTTGTGGAGCGAAGTAAAGAACGATGTGAAGATTACAATTGATGGGCTATTTGATGGTTATGTGGAGCCATTTACTTCTCGTGTACATAGACTCACGCCAAAACATAAGGAGTCAGTATTTGAAAAAGATATAATTATGGGGAGCGAGAAGAGAGACGTTCAAACATTTTTATCTGATAAGGATTTGTGGTATGTAGAACCGTCTATGCATGCCCTTAGCTTCGAGGATATTTGGACAGTTTTTGTTATGTTAAAGAACGAGATAGGCACTAGAAAGGTTCAGCATATCCATTTCGAGAAATTGATGCAGCAGTTGCACTATGATTTCAAAGGCGAGAAGAAGGACAACGTGTATCGTAAGCGGGTTATTGAGAAGTATCTACGGGAGTACCGTGAGAACGAGAAGCCGAATACAACACATGTTTCTTTTGAGGTTAAAGTCGATGAAGATATGAAGACTGCGTATGTGTCGTTTCAGTTTTCTGCTGTAGGTGAAGCGTTAATCATCTTCTGTGTAGAGGCAGAAAAGATAGATATGATGCATGCTCGGGCAAATGTACTGCTCTTTGATTTCTTCGGGTTACGAAAGGATGCATATGATAGATTCCATAACGAAGAAGTGTATTTGGAGCATATGAATAGTTCGGCTGATGATAAACGAATTATTCTTGATTATATAAAGGGAGATACGATTGTAGATGTCGGATCCGGTGGTGGTGTTATGCTAGACATGATTGAAGAAGAGACCGAGGATAAACGAATCTACGGTATCGATATTTCSGAAAAYGTGATTGAWACGTTGAAAAAGAAGAARCAGGMCGARRGTCGTTCTTGGGACGTCATTAAAGGGGATGCWATCAACTTAGGTAGCTCGTTTGATAAAGAATCGGTTGATACGATTGTGTATTCTTCTATCCTTCATGAGCTGTTCTCTTATATTGAGTATGAAGGTAAGAAATTCAATCATGAAGTAATTAAAAAGGGGTTACAGAGTGCTTACGAGGTGATAAAGCCAGGAGGTCGTATTATCATTCGTGATGGCATCATGACTGAAGATAAAATGTTAATGCGTGTGATTCATTTTAAAGATGCAGGTGGAATGAAGTTCTTAGAGCAGTATGTCCGTGAATTTAAGGGGCGTATAATCCAGTATGAAATACTTGCAGACAATACAGTCAAAATGCCTGTTAACGATGCGATGGAGTTCTTATATACGTATACATGGGGTGAGGATTCCTTCGTTCACGAGGTGCAAGAGCAGTTTGGAATCTTTACGCCAAACGACTATAAGGATTTCGTAAAGGGTATCTTTGGAGATAAAGTAAACATCGTTCAAGCTATGAACTATTTACAGGATGGATATACACAACATCTTAGCGAGAAAATCGATTTTAAAGATGAGTCTGGGAATGCGGTTGTGCTACCGGATAGTACGTTCTTTATGGTTTTAGAAAAGAGGTAATGATATTGAAAACTTATAAAAAGTTTAGTTTGTGGGTTTCGATATGTTTGTGGAGGATCTCGTTCTAAAGCATATGYAATGACGGGAGATTACATGGAAAGCGAACCTTTCTGTGTATACATTCCAAAAGCATTGCGAAAACAGAAAAAGAACGTAAAAAAGGGACATGAGTAAGAATATGCTCATGCCCTTTGTTTAGATTATATAATTTATTGTACTTCGCATCAGTCGTATGATGATCTAAGAAATGAAAAACGCTCGGTTTCCCATCTTTCGTTAAAAATCCACTATCTTGATTCATTATGCTGAAACGAGTTTTTACGTATAATTTCTATTAAACTCATTTTAATAAAGAATAATAATTCGTATCATATGGAATATCATCTTGATACATATAATTTTTTAGAACACCTTCTTTTTCAAACCCTAATTTTAATAGCACTTTATTTGAAGCCTCATTTTCAAGAAAGACAATTGCTCCGATACGTTTTAAATGAAGTGTGTGGAAACCGTATGATATAACTTCAGAAACCGCTTCAGTCGCATATCCATTTCCCCAGTGTTCAGGSAAAAAGGCATAACTTATATTTGCTCGTTTATGTTCGGAAGACCAATCATGAAAACCAATTGTTCCAATGAGMCCTTTCTTGTCTTTTAATTCGATTCCCCATTTAATGCCGYTTCTTGCGTTGTACCCCAATTTAAAATTAGTAAGGATTTGTTTTACTTGATCCAAATTTTGCAATGGTTTTTGGCCATAATGGCGCAGGACATCAGTATTAGAAAAGCATTGTAGTATACTCGGTGCATCTTCGTCGGTAAGTTCTCGTAAAATGAGTCGGTTGGTTTTTAATATAGGAAACATGCTTTCACTCCATTTCTTCTGAAACTAGAATGTGTTGTTATTATATAATCTAATCTGAAAATAAAGATTATTCAAGAGGGAAGTATGGTTTTGATTTGTGATAAAATTGATTGTGGAATATATTTCAAAAAGAGGTTTAGATATGGAGAAAAACTCAATTTTAATTGTAGATGATGATCGAGATATTGTTCGATTTGTGAACGCAAATTTAATGCAAGAAGGTTTTAAAGTTTTTAGTGCTCATAACGGAGAAAAGGCTTTAGAAATAATAAATAATAACAGTATTCAACTTGCTATTCTGGATATTATGATGCCGCAAATGGATGGGATAGAATTGTGTAGAAGGATTAGAGAGAAACATAGTTTACCAATTATGTTTTTAAGCGCGAAATCATCGGACGTAGATAAAGTAATTGGATTTAGTACTGGGGCAGATGATTATATTGTGAAACCGTTCAGTACAATTGAATTTATAGCAAGAGTGAAAGCTCAATTAAGAAGGTATACATACTTCAATCAAAATGCTGTTCAAGTAATAGAAAAGAAAATAAACATTAGAGGTTTAGAAATAGATGAAGTGTCGAGAACAGTGATGTTATATGGAGAAACAATCAATCTTACGAAAACTGAATATGATATTTTGTACTTAATGGCCGCTGCAATGAATCGTGTGTTTACTATTGAAGAAATATATGAAAGCGTTTGGAAAGAAAGAGCCTATGAAAGTAATAATACAGTAATGGTTCATATTGCAAGATTAAGAAATAAAATTGAAGAGAATCCAAAAGAGCCGAAGTTTATTCAAAATGTTTGGGGAGTCGGATATAAAATTGAAGATTAAATCATTACAAGGCATGAGAGCTAAGTTTTTTATCGCATTCATATGTAGCATTTTGTTAGCAACTGTAAGTATAATAGCGTTTCAAATTGTAATTGGAAATATATATAGTCATGTTACTGCGTTAGAGGAAAAATATTCATTTTTATATTTAATAGTTTTTTTAATTTTTACTACAATATACTTTGCATTCATGACAAAAACAATGATGAAAAGATTATCTGAAATTAACAAGAGTCTGAAGGAAATAAGTAATGGTAATTTTGAAATACATATACTTATTTCAAAAAATGACGAGATTGGTGAATTAGCAGCGAATGTTAATAGAATGGCCAAAAGTTTAAAAGAGTCTATAGAGAATGAAAAAAAATCGCAAGAAATGAAAAATGAAATGATTAGTAATATTTCTCATGACTTACGAACACCTGTAACATCCCTAATAGGTTACGCGGACCTGTTAGGAAATCAGCTTCATTCAAATAGAGAAGAATGTGAACAGTATGTAAGTATATTAAAGCGAAAAAGTTATGAATTGAAAAATCAAGTAGATGGTTTATTAGAATATTGTCAAATAAATTATAGAGAGATCGAATTACATAAAAGTGTAATAAATATGAAAGCGTTCATTGAACAAATCATGATTGATTTTGTACCACAACTAGATGATGCTGATATGAGCTTTTGTATTAAAGGTGATAAGGTGTTACATGTGGAAATGGATGTAGCGGTTATGGTGAGGCTATTCGAAAATGTAATTAGTAATAGTATTATGTACGGGAAAGACGGAAAGGAGCTTTTAATTCAAGTTTCTAAAAGAGATATGAATGTTGAAATAGAAATTAAAAATTTTGGACAATGCATTCCGAATGAGAACCTTCCTTACGTTTTTGAAAAGTTTTATCGTGGTGAAAAATCACGTAGCTCTCATACGGGTGGAAAAGGAATGGGGCTTGCAATTGCGAGAAGTATAGCGGAACTTCATAAAGGAGATATCACTGTACGTAGTAACGATAAAGAAACGGTTTTCACTATCGTTTTACCGCAGTATAAAGAAATGTAAGAAAGTCGTAAGTATTTCTTTCATATGTCGTAATTTTTACTTCGTATCATGGGGAACAAAGATAGGAGAGTAGGGATACAACATGTGGAAGAGAYTTTTATTAGCGATTATAGTTGCTTTTTTAATTATAAGTTGGAGTTTAGTTTATTTAGGTAATGGCGTTACATCAGTCTTTGTGTGGTGGATTATACAGGCTTTTAGTGTAATTTCAGTTTTTCTCTTAATAGGCTCAGCAGTAATGTTTGTTTGGGAAGGCATTTTTAGAAAGCGGATAGATGGAATGCTACTATTAATAGTTCTGTTTTCTACCATTGGAGCTTGGCCCGTGGGATGGTTCGCTAACATTGGGAGAATTGCATACCCAGTAGATGTACAGTCTATGAGTCCTAAAGTAGTCGTTCGTTTTCCTTTGAATGAACGAGCATTGATAGGTTGGGGCGGCGATAAATTAGAAACGAACTATCACGTTATAAAACCAAATGAACGATGGGCATACGATATTCTCATTCCACCTGCTGAAGTGAAAAGTAGTAAGTTAGAGGATTATGGAATATATGGAGCGAAAGTAATGGCACCAGCTTCTGGGACAGTTGTATCAATTAAAAATGATGAAATAGATTTAGTTCCGGGATCGGATGATTTTCAATCGATGGCGGGAAATCATATTTATTTACGACTTGATGAAACAGGTACATTTTTGTTTCTTGCCCATTTAAAGAAAGGATCAATTAAAGTGAGGGAAGGCGAACATGTAAATGAAGGAGAATTTCTTGCCCAAGTCGGTAACTCAGGAAGTTCAAGTGAACCACATTTACATATCCATCATCAAAGGCAGGATCCATCCAAGGTGAGTATGTTTTTCACGGAAGGCTTGCCACTTTATTTTCGAACTGAAAAAGGTGCGATAATGCCGGAAAGAGGGACATACATAAGTGGTAAGTAGAAGGAAATCATTTCATACAAAAAGGGTATTCCAAATCAAATTTGGAATACCCTTTTTTATTAACCTATAAATGTTTGATACAGTAAGAAAATATTTAAAACGATAATAAGTGCAGCGATTAACCACGCGATAAATGTTGTAATGCGATGGTTGACGAGTGCGCCCATAATCTTCTTATTACTTGTAAACATAATAAGTGGTACTAATGCAAAGGCAATACCGAAAGATAAGACAACTTGACTCATAACGAGAGCGTAAGTTGGATTTACACCTAAAGCGATAATAACGAGAGGCGGAATCATTGTTATAAATCGGCGTAAGTATAACGGAATATGCATTCGAATGAATCCTTGCATAATAATATCACCAGACATCGTACCAACAGAAGAACTAGATAAACCTGCTGATAAAAGTCCAATYCCAAATAATGCAGCMGATACAGGACCGACTAAATTACTGAACTGGTTAAAAGCAACATCAAGGTCTTCAACGTGCAAGCCGTTTTTAAAGAATAGTGCAGCTGCTACAATTAACATACTTGCATTAATTGCTCCAGCGATAACCATTGCAATAATAATATCGATGAATTCGAAGCGGAAAATCTTTTTCTTTTGTTCATCATTTGTTCCGACTACACGGCGCTGCGTTAAGGCCGAATGTAAATATATCGCGTGCGGCATTACTGTCGCACCTAAAATTCCAGCTGCTAAAAGGATGCTATCTACACCTTGGAATTTTGGAGTGAAAAGTCCTGAGAGTAGAGGGCTTAATTCCGGTTTTGCGTAAAAGACTTGGATACCAAAAGCGATAACAACGATAAAAATCATACCTGTTATGATAGCTTCTAATGGACGAAAGCCTCTGCGTTGAAATTCAAGAATAATAAATGATCCAACTGCTGTAATTAAAGCAGCTGGTAACATCGGAATTCCAAATAGTAAGTATAAGCCAAGTGCTGCCCCGATAAATTCAGCTAAATCTGTAGCCATAATAACGAGTTCCCCTTGTATCCATAAACCGATGGAAACTGGTTTGGGGAAGTTTTCGCGAGCTACTTCAGGAAGATTTCTCCCAGTAGCGATTCCTAATTTAGCTGATAAAGTCTGAATTAATACAGCCATTAAATTAGAAGCGAGTATTACCCAAAGCAATAAATACCCATATTGTGATCCAGCTGCGATATTTGTAGCGAAGTTCCCAGGATCAATATAAGCAACTGATGCGATAAAAGCAGGTCCTAAGAATGGTAACAGTCTTTTAAAGCCTTTTGTTTGTCCACTTAACGCTAAATGGGCTGATTGAACTGTTGTACTTTGAGAAGGGACTTGTTCATCTTTTGTTATATCTTTATTCATAGTAGTATTCCCCTTTGAAATCTTAACTTGATTAAAGTTTCACTTTATTCTTACTCGTTATTTCAATACGTTTAGATATATGATGTGGCAATTTCATTTGAACATAAAAGTTTCCTTAATGCAAATTATATGACTGTGTGCAATGAATGGTGTGACGATGCAAAAATATTTTGGGAGTTTATGGTTGMTGAATAAGGGAGAAGATAATAAATTATAGGGYTGTTTTTGAAWTTTATGTGAACATACAGCCTATATTACAGCATATTAATTGATGGAAATGAAATTGTATGATATATAATATATTGGGATTACAACCTAACCGTAGTGTTTTGTTCTGTAATCTTGTTTTTATTTCTGTTAACTTATAGAAAAAATTGTAAATAGAAGAAAATAGGCTACGTATAATTTTGTATATATTTTCTTATTATATATGTTTTGATATGAACGTTAACTTATACATGATTTTAAAATTTAGATAGGTGGTAGAAATACATTGGCAACTACAAAACCATATAGAGTATTACTGTATTACATGTACACAACAATTGAAAATCCAGAAGAATTTGCTGAACAGCATTTAGAATTTTGTAAATCACTTGAGTTAAAAGGAAGAATTCTTGTAGCGACAGAAGGAATTAACGGAACTTGTTCTGGAACTGTTGAACAAACAGAAAAATACGTGGAAGCGATGAATAATGATCCACGTTTTGCTGGAATCGTATTTAAAATTGATGAGGCAGATGAACATGCATTCAAGAAAATGCACGTACGTCCTCGTTCAGAGTTAGTTACACTTCGTCTAGAAGACGACATTAACCCGAAAGAAATTACTGGGAAGTATTTAGAACCAAAAGATTTTTATGAGGCAATGAAACAAGAAGATACAGTTATCATTGATGCACGAAATGATTATGAATTTGATTTAGGACACTTCAAAGGTGCGATTAAACCAGATATTGAATCATTCCGTGAATTACCAGATTGGATTAGAGAAAATAAAGAAACACTTGAGGGTAAAAAGATTTTAACGTACTGTACAGGTGGAATTCGTTGTGAGAAATTCTCAGGTTGGTTAGTTCGTGAAGGTTATGAAGATGTAAGCCAGCTTCATGGCGGAATTGTAACGTACGGAAAAGATCCAGAAGTACAAGGTGAACTTTGGGATGGTCAATGTTACGTATTTGATGAGCGTATCGCTGTACCAGTAAACCAAAAAGAGCACGTTATCGTTGGTAAAGATCATTTTACAGGTGAACCTTGTGAGCGCTATGTAAACTGTGCAAACCCTGAATGTAACAAGAAAATTTTATGTTCTGAAGAAAGTGAAGCAAAACATTTACGTGCATGTTCTCATGAATGTCGTGTACACCCACGTAACCGTTACATCGTGCAACACGAATTAACAGAAGAGCAAGTAGCTGCTACATTAGAAAAAATCGAAGCAGGTAAGTAAGCAAAATTAGCTTAATAAAAAAACAGATGGTAGCATCGTGCTGCCATCTGTTTTTTATTTACTTCTTATCTTTTTTCTCTTTAACAGCAGATAATACAGTTTGTTTTACCCATGCTTTTCTTCTTTTATGCTGTATAGCCCATTGGTATAAACCTTGTGCACCTAAAATGAGGGAAATGACTATACCGCTAATCGCTATTAATAGAGCGAAAAATTCAAAAGGCGATGATATTATCTTGTTCAATATTTAATTCAGCATAGGCGTTTGCCATCTTTAATAAAACAACTTTATGAAATAAATTTAATAATAAAGCGTAATAAAACTCCCCGTACATTTGGCTAGCAAGTTTAGCTATTTTATTATCATCTTCGTTCGTAATACATGTGAAAATATGTTCTTCCATAATAAAGTAACGGTTAGGAGCCCATCTTTGATAAGAATGTTTTGTTAAATAATCGTGAATATAAGGAACATTATTTGCACTAATATATGGCTTACCATCATCTGATAATCCGGAAAGACTGGAAGCTCGATATACATCGATTATATGAAGGTCTGACTCTTTGTTTATGGATAATAGAGTTTGTACATACATTCGCTGGTCTTCAAAGAAAGGGAATGTTTGAAAGTAAGAACTCCGCAATCTCTTGTTCTCAAAGAAGTCTGTTAAACCATGAAATAAATCACCGAATATAAGTTTTTCTACTTGTGAATATTTTTTTCCATCACATTCAATACAAATAGTCTCAGTCGTATCACTTTTAGTTTCAAGTACACGGAAGCGAGCCGCGAATTCAATCGCTTCTGATAATGTCATGTTAGGAGCGGTTTTTATTTCTGTCCGAATTGTTAAGAACCCAAGYTCATAARGACAAAGTGTTACATCAATAGAATGTATCTTGAATGGAACGGAAATAAGGTTAGTTGTTAAATGTCCATTTAAATTAAGGTCTTTAGAATAGCGCTGTAATCCTTTTTGATGTTCTGAATGAGGAAAGAGAATTTTATTTGTAAAGGAAAGATAGTATGCTTCCATATTTTGATGTGAAACTTGAAATTTCCCGTAATATGTATTTTCATCTTCAAGATGATCGAGTCGAAAAGGTCGAAAATCATTTTTTTGTAAGAAAGGGAACATATTTTGTTCATATCCASTTTTRAACGAAAAYGGGAAWATAAATTGAAAWATAGCTGTTGWTACATMTTTTTCYTCGATTGTTTGTATTGCCTCCATTTACATTGTTTCCTTTCCGTATAAGCTATAGAAACAACATGCCCAATTTTTCTTGAAAATAACCTCTCTTGTTCATTAGATTRAGAATGAAAATTCAGCTTATTTAACAAGGGACATGTATAATGTTATGTATACTAAAATTAGTATAATTGTGTTAGAAAAAGGGGGATGTTGTATGCGTATTTTAGTATTAGGAGCTGGGGGCGTTGRCGGATTTTTCGGTGGCCGATTAGTAGAAAAGGGAGAAGATGTTACATTTCTCGTTCGCAGCAAAAGAAAACAGCAATTAGAAGAAAAAGGCCTCGTTATTCGTAGTGTTAATGGAGATTTTTCATTTCAACCGAAATTGGTAACGAAAGAAGATAGAACGACTCCATTTGATGTGATTTTATTTTCAACAAAAGCGTATCATTTACACGAGGCGACCAGAGATTTAAAGCCGTTTGTAGGTAAAAATACTGTAATAATCCCATTGTTAAATGGTATCGCTCATTTATCACTATTACAAAAGGAATTCGGTGAAGAGAAAGTAATTGGCGGTCTATGCTTTATCGAGACGACATTAAACGATCAGGGAGAAATTGTACAAACGAGTGCTRCCAACAGACTTGTATTTGGAGAAATTAAGTCTCAAGATTCAGAGAGAATCAATCATATTTCCAAAGCATTTGCAGGTACGAAATCTAGTTTTGTTTTAAGTGAAAATATTACGCAAGATATGTGGCATAAATATTTATTTATTACTGTAATGTCAGGTGTGACAACATTAATGCGTGCACCAATAGGACCGATTCGCGAAAGCGAAGGTGGACGCGATTTTATCCAAAACTTATTTGAAGAATCTGTGCAAATCATGAGGGCATTAGGAGCTCCGGTAAAGGAAAACATTGTTGAGGAACATATGAAAACAATTGATAAAATTTCGTATGATATGAAGTCATCGATGCAGCGTGATATGGAAAAAGGTTCGTCCATTGAAGCGAAGCACTTACAAGGATATTTACTGGATTTAGCAGAGCAATTTTCTAAAGAAGCACCATTATTAGGAGCAGTATATCAAAATTTAAAAGTGTATGAAGAAATGGTCTTTAACAAATCGGCAATAGAATTGGATGTATGAAAAAATAAAAAAGAAAGCAATATATAAATATATTGCTTTCTTTTTTATTTTTTATGACAAATTATTTATTTCTTTTAACTCTTTCTGTCAAGTTTATTTCTTGTTCGCGTTTCCCATACAACTGATTAATTTCATTTGCTACTGCATCTAAATATGAATCGGAAAAAAGTGGCTTCTTTTCTTTAGACATACGGG
>NZ_JBFTMA010000094.1:0-10103 GCF_056396725.1 Bacillus sp. 05T31 | reverse complement strand
CATGTGGAGAATCACGAATTATGGATAAAACGTAAAATTAAAGAACTACAAACAGAGGACCCACAGGAAATCGCTGATATCATTATGGAAGAAGTAATTCGCTCTGGTGATGGTTATATAAATGATGATATGACTATTGTGGTGGCGAAAGTAAAGAAAAATATGCCGAAGTGGGCTACGATTCCAATAGTAGGAATGCAGGCGCAATAAAATAATCAAAAAACCTAGGTAGATGCCTAGGTTTTTTTGATTAAAAAGGTAATGTGATTACTTTGTTAAATATACAGGAGGGATGTAAGATAAAAATATGGATTTTGTACATCTTTTTTTTGCACAATGTTTGTAAAAGTTGTACCATTATATACAAGGTAACTAATGTTGTTGTTCTTGTTTAATGAAAGGTGATTGCGAAGTTGAAAGATGCATTTGTTGAAAAAGTAGATGACTTTGTAAAGCAGCATGATGTATTAAAGAAACATTCAACAATTGTTGTAGGGGTTTCTGGTGGTCCTGACTCTTTGGCTCTTTTATATTATTTGTTAGAAAAAAGGGCAGAAAAACAGCTAGAAATTGTAGTAGCACATGTGGACCATATGTTTAGAGGTAATGAATCTTATGAGGATTTACAGTTTGTACAGGGTCTCTGCAAAGAGCTAGGAGTTATTTGTGAAACGCTAAGGATTAATGTGTCGCAATATCAACAGCAATATGGAATGAATGCACAAGTTGCAGCTAGAGAATGCAGATATGCATTTTTGGAAAGAATAATGAAGAAATATGATGCGAGATATGTAGCTCTTGGTCACCATGGAGATGATCAAGTAGAGACGATTTTAATGCGCCTTGTACGAGGGAGTACTCCGAAAGGATACGCAGGAATTGCAGTGAAGCGATCTTTTCATAATGGATATTTAATTAGGCCGTTACTTGGGGTAACTAAGGAAGAAATTGTTGATTACTGTAATAAATTAAAAGTTATTCCGCGTATAGATCCGAGTAATAAAAAAGAAGTATATACAAGGAATCGATTACGTAAATATGTCCTTCCTTATTTGAAAGAAGAAAATCCACAAATGCATGAGAAATTTCAAAAATTTAGCGTGCAGATGCAAGAGGATGAGGCTTATTTGCAGGAATTAGCTTTTGAGAAAATGAATAAAGTAATTACAAAAAAAAGCGATAAACAAATTAGCTTATCAATTCCTGCCTTTGAATCCATGTCTATGCCTTTACAAAGAAGAGGGATTCAACTAATATTAAACTATCTTTATGAATATAAGATTCCATCTTCGCTTTCTTCTATACATATTGACAAGGTGATTGAATTTTTTAAGCGGGCACAACCTTCAGGTTCACTAGATTTTCCAGGTGGTTTGAAAATTGTTCGCACATACGAAGAATGTGGTTTTGGATTTAAACAAGAAATTGTTTCTCCTTTTTCGCAAGATTTATCAGTACCTGGGACAATTATATTGCCGAATGGGGATAAACTTGTAACAGAGGTGAGCGAAGATATACCGAGTAACATGAATGAAACAGTATTTGTTGCTAAGTATAATGATATATCGTATCCACTTCGTATTCGGTSTAGGGAAAATGGAGATCGCATGTCAATGCAAGGTATGGATGGTACAAAAAAGATAAAAGCTGTTTTTATCGAAGCGAAAGTACCAAAAGAAAAAAGAGAAGAATGGCCGATCGTTTGTGACGCAAGTGGAAATATTATTTGGGTACCCTTGTTGAAACGATCTGCGTTTGCTACTTCGAAAGAGCTAGCAAAGAAGGGTAAATACATGATTATTCACTACAAAAGCAAGGAGTCTTCCGGGAGGATAATGAAATGATGAATCAAGATATCGAAAAAGTATTAATTTCTGAAGAACAAATACAAGAAAAGGTGCACGAACTAGGTGCAGTTATTGCAGAGGATTACAAAAATACAGTACCTCTTGCGATTGGTGTACTAAAGGGTGCAATGCCATTTATGGCAGATTTATTAAAGAGAACAGATACATATCTTGAAATGGATTTTATGGCTGTATCTAGCTACGGTCACTCTACAGTTTCGACAGGCGAAGTAAAAATCTTAAAAGATCTTGATACTTCGGTAGAAGGTCGCGATATTTTAATCGTTGAAGATATTATTGATAGCGGTCTTACACTAAGCTATTTAGTGGATCTGTTTAAATATCGTAAAGCGAAATCTGTAAAAATTGTTACTTTATTAGATAAGCCAACAGGCCGTAAGGTTGATCTGAAAGCAGATTATGTTGGATTTACTGTTCCTCATGAATTTGTTGTAGGATATGGATTAGATTATAAAGAGCAGTACCGTAATCTTCCTTATGTAGGAGTATTAAAACCAAGTGTTTACTCAAATTAATTAAATATAGGCGTTACAATTGTATAGGAAATTTTTTTTATGTTACGATTTACTATAGTGTTTATGCCGTGAGAGGAGGTTAGGAATGAATCGTATCTTCCGTAATACCATCTTTTATTTACTGATATTCTTAGTAGTAATTGGAATCGTGAGCTATTTTAATGGTTCGACGCAAAAAACGACATCAGTTAGCTACGATAAATTCATTACTCAACTTGAAAAAGGTGAAGTGCGTAATGTGCAGCTTCAACCGAAAAATGGTGTGTTTGAGGTAAAGGGACAATTCAAGACTTCTAGCCAAGGAGAACAATTTGTTACTTATGCACCAAATACTGAGGAATTACAAAAGAAAATTAATGATAAAGCGCAAGGGGCTGAAGTTAAGTATCAACCAGCAGAAGAAACAAGTGCTTGGGTAACGTTCTTTACTTCTATCATTCCGTTTGTCATTATCTTCATTTTATTCTTCTTCTTATTAAACCAAGCTCAGGGCGGCGGTAGCCGTGTTATGAACTTCGGGAAAAGTAAGGCGAAGCTATACAATGATGAAAAGAAAAAAATTCGTTTCAGAGATGTTGCTGGAGCGGATGAAGAGAAACAAGAACTTGTTGAGGTAGTTGAATTCTTGAAAGACCCTCGTAAGTTCGCTGAAGTTGGTGCCCGTATTCCGAAGGGTGTTCTATTAGTGGGACCTCCAGGTACAGGTAAAACTTTACTAGCACGTGCTGTTGCAGGTGAAGCAGGCGTTCCGTTCTTCTCTATTAGTGGTTCTGACTTCGTAGAGATGTTCGTCGGTGTCGGTGCATCCCGTGTACGTGATTTATTTGAAAATGCAAAGAAAAATGCTCCTTGTATCATTTTCATTGATGAAATTGATGCAGTAGGACGTCAACGTGGCGCGGGTCTTGGCGGTGGTCATGATGAGCGTGAACAAACGTTGAACCAATTGCTTGTTGAAATGGATGGATTCGGTGCAAACGAAGGTATTATTATCATCGCTGCGACAAACCGTCCTGATATTCTTGATCCAGCGTTATTACGTCCAGGTCGTTTTGACCGTCAAATTACAGTAGATCGTCCAGATGTAAATGGTCGTGAAGCTGTACTTAAGGTACACGCTCGTAATAAACCGCTTGATGAGAATGTCAACTTAAGAGCAATTGCAACTCGTACACCAGGATTCTCTGGTGCCGATCTTGAAAACTTATTAAACGAAGCTGCTTTAGTAGCTGCGCGTCAAGATAAGAAGAAAATTGATATGAGTGACATCGATGAAGCGACGGATCGTGTTATTGCAGGTCCAGCTAAGAAAAGTCGCGTTATCTCTGAAAAAGAACGTAATATCGTTGCATTCCATGAGGCTGGCCATACTGTAATTGGTGTTGTCCTTGATGAAGCAGATATCGTTCATAAAGTAACAATTGTCCCTCGTGGTCAAGCTGGTGGATATGCGGTAATGCTTCCGAAGGAAGATCGTTACTTCATGACAAAACCAGAGTTACTTGATAAAATCACTGGTTTACTTGGTGGTCGAGTAGCTGAGGAGATTGTATTTGGTGAAGCAAGTACAGGTGCTCACAACGACTTCCAACGTGCGACTGGTATTGCAAGACGTATGGTTACAGAATTCGGGATGAGTGATAAGCTTGGACCGATGCAATTTGGTAGCTCACAAGGTGGTCAGGTATTCTTAGGAAGAGACTTCCATTCAGAACAAAACTACAGTGATGCAATCGCGCATGAAATTGATGTGGAAATGCAAATAATTATTAAAGACTGTTATGCTCGTGCGAAACAAATTCTTACTGAAAAACGAGATAAGCTTGATATTATCGCGAAAACGTTACTTGAAGTAGAAACATTAGATGCAGAGCAAATTAATCATTTATATGATTATGGCAGATTACCTGAGCGTCCAACATCTTCAGATGATGTGAAAGTAAACATCAATATGAAGAAAGACGATGAAGATACAGAAGATAAGTAAGAAAAAAAGGAGTGACAATAGTCACTCCTTTTTTGTGTGGAATGAATTTAAGTGGCAAAAAAAATTGAATGAAACTAGTATTAAAAATTGAAATAGAGAGTAATCTTTTTGTACAATGATGAGTATAGAAAAACTGATTATATAAGTATGTGTGATATGATGTTTTTATAAGTTTTATACATACTGCGCAAATATAGATTAAATAAGATAAGTGGTGAGAATATGATTTTTGTATTGGATGTAGGGAACACAAATGCGGTACTAGGTGTGTTTGAAGAGGGAGAACTTCGTCAGCATTGGCGCATGGAAACAGATCGTCATAAAACAGAAGATGAGTATGGGATGCTTGTAAAGCAGTTACTTGAGCATGAAGGTCTTTCTTTTGAAGATGTGAAAGGTATTATTGTGTCTTCAGTCGTACCGCCAATTATGTTCGCTTTAGAGCGTATGTGTGAAAAGTATTTTAAAATTAAACCGCTTGTAGTGGGGCCTGGGATAAAAACTGGCTTGAATATTAAATATGAAAATCCACGTGAAGTAGGCGCGGACCGAATTGTAAATGCAGTAGCAGGAATCCACTTATATGGAAGTCCGCTTATTATTGTTGATTTTGGTACGGCTACTACATATTGTTATATTAACGAAGAGAAGCATTATATGGGTGGCGTCATTACGCCAGGAATTATGATTTCGGCAGAGGCTTTATATAGCAGGGCAGCAAAGCTTCCTCGTATTGAAATTACAAAACCGGGTAGTGTTATCGGGAAGAATACAGTAAGTGCAATGCAATCAGGTATTCTTTATGGATACGTTGGACAAGTGGAAGGTATTGTTAAGCGTATGAAGGAAGAAGCTAAGCAAGAACCGAAAGTTATTGCAACAGGTGGATTAGCAAAATTAATTTCAGAAGAATCAAGTGTAATTGATATTGTAGATTCGTTTTTAACGTTAAAAGGTTTGTATATGTTATATGAGCGTAATGCAAATTTACAACATGAGAAGGGTGAATAAATAAGTATGAAAGATTATTTAGTAAAAGCGTTAGCGTTTAATGGAGAGGTTCGTGCTTATAGTGTACGTACAACAAATACAGTAAGTGAGGCGCAAAAGCGTCATGATACATGGAGAACAGCTTCAGCGGCACTTGGTCGTTCTTTAACTGCGGGTACAATGATGGGYGCTATGTTAAAAGGCGAGCAGAAGTTAACGATTAAAGTAGAGGGKAACGGCCCGATTGGTCCTATCTTAGTCGATGCTCATGCAAATGGGGATGTACGTGGTTATGTAACGAATCCGCATGTTGATTTTGAAGGAACGGAACAAGGAAAATTACGTGTATATCAAGCGGTAGGTACAGAAGGATTTGTAACGGTAATTAAAGATATTGGTATGCGTGAACCGTTTATTGGTCAATCTCCCATTGTTTCAGGAGAACTAGGGGAAGATTTCACATATTATTTCGCGGTTTCTGAGCAGACACCTTCTTCTGTAGGTGTTGGTGTTCTTGTAAATGGAGATGATAGCGTATTAGCGGCKGGTGGATTCATTCTTCAAATTATGCCAGGTGCGCAGGAAGAAACAATTTCATTTATTGAAGAGCGTCTTCAACAAATCCCGCCAGTATCACAATTAATCGAACAAGGTCTTTCTCCAGAAGAATTACTGTATGAAGTGCTTGGAGAAGATAAAGTGAAAGTGCTAGAAACAATGGATGTTCAATTTAATTGTACATGTTCACGTGAGCGTATTGAAAGTGTGCTAATTAGTTTAGGTAAAGCGGAGTTAGAACAAATTCGTGCAGAAGAAGAAGAGACGGAAGTTCACTGTCACTTCTGTAATGAACGACATAAATTCGCTAAAGAAGATATTACAAGTCTAATTGAGAAGCTGTAATAAAGAAGTTTAGGTGGAGAATCAGCCTCCCAAATAGATTGACAAACAGGGAATTTTCTGACAAAATCTAAATATAGATAAAACCAATAAAAATACTCGGTGTTAGGAGTGACAGGAATGCGAGTGGCACAATCAGTTTCAGAATTAATCGGGAAAACGCCGATCGTTAAGTTGAACCGCATCGTAGAATCAGACAGCGCAGATGTATACTTAAAATTAGAATTTATGAATCCGGGGAGCAGTGTTAAAGATCGTATCGCGTTAGCTATGATTGAAGATGCTGAAAATAAAGGATTATTAAAAGAGGGCGATACAATCATTGAGCCGACAAGTGGTAACACAGGTATTGGCTTAGCGATGGTAGCAGCTGCTAAAGGATATAAGGCAATTTTAGTAATGCCAGAAACAATGAGTATTGAGCGTCGTAATTTATTACGCGCTTACGGTGCTGAATTAGTATTGACTCCAGGACCTGAAGGAATGGGCGGAGCAATTCGAAAGGCAACTGAATTAGCAGAAGAACATGGGTACTTTATACCACAACAGTTCCAAAATCAAGCGAATCCAGAAATCCATCGTATAACAACAGGTCCAGAAATTGTTGAACAGATGGGGGATCAATTAGATGCTTTTATCGCAGGTATTGGTACAGGTGGAACAATTACAGGTGCCGGTGAAGTGCTGAAAGAGGTTTATAAAGATATCAAAATTTACGCGGTAGAACCTGCGGATTCACCAGTATTATCTGGTGGAAAGCCAGGGCCACATAAGATCCAAGGAATTGGAGCGGGGTTTGTTCCGGAGACATTGGATGTAGAGGTATATGATGAAATTATTCAAGTGAAAACGGAGCAAGCGTTCGAATATGCGAGAAGAGTGGCTAAAGAAGAAGGTATTTTAGTTGGTATCTCTTCGGGAGCAGTCGTTTATGCAGCGACAGAAGTTGCGAAGAAATTAGGTAAAGGGAAAAAGGTACTTGTTATTATCCCAAGTAACGGTGAACGTTATTTAAGTACACCACTTTATCAATTTGAGTCATAAGTGAATGTGATTTGAAAAGCATCCTTAAAAAAGGATGCTTTTTCTTTTTTGATTGGAAAAAGGAAAAGAGTGAATGACTAGAAAACTTCATGTAAAATAAGAAGTAGTATAATTAATTTATTTTCACTAGCCCTCAAGTATAATCATTCTCTATATAAATAATTTTATGTAGTTTGATTTGATTGGCTTAAGAGGGTGGGATAACAGAAGACGGGGTGTTGATATGCAACGAAGAAAATCTTTAGCGCTTTCTATTCCATATCAGTTAGATTTCTTTAAGCAATATAAATTTCTTTCTCAGGATAAGCCACAACATATTTTGTTAGAAAGTGGACGTGGTGGTCGTTATAATATTGTTGGGCTGGATCCAGTAGCGGTAATTCAGGGTAAGAATGAGACGTTACATATAAGTGAAAGTGGTAAGGAAACAATAAAGCGAGGGAATCCGTTAGATTTAATGCAAGCGTATATGGAGAAATGGAAAACGGATTATAATCCGGAGTACCCACCTTTTCAAGGTGGGGCAATTGGATACTTTAGTTATGATTGTATCCGTTATATTGAAAAACTTTCTTCTCTTGCGAAGGATGATATTAATATACCTGACATATTCTTTTTGTTATTTGATGACGTGTTTGTGTATGATCAACAGGAGAGAGTATTATGGATTATTACGCATTATGTAGATGAGTGTGAAGAGGCAGAAGAACGATTAAATGAATGGAAGGGTCTTTGGATGAAAGAAGCCCCCGAAGTGACTATGCCGTTTGAATCTCCTGAAAAGAAAAATGAAGCAGTCGCTTTTACGGAAGAGGGCTTTATGAAGGCCGTTGAACGTATTCAAGAATATATTGGAGCGGGTGATGTGTTTCAAGTAAACTTGTCGACAAGACAAGAAAGAACATTACAAACACATCCACTAGAAATATATACAAGTCTTCGTGAAATTAATCCATCTCCATATATGGGTTACTTGGAGTTTGGAGATTTTCAAATTGTTAGTGCTTCGCCTGAATTGCTAATTAAAAAGCAAGGAAAAGAAGTGAGTACAAGACCGATTGCTGGTACGCGCTCTCGAGGAGCAAGTGAGCAAGAGGATGAAGAATTAGCGAAAGAATTAATTGAAAATGAAAAGGAAAGAGCAGAGCATGTAATGCTTGTGGATTTAGAACGAAATGACTTGGGCCGGGTTTGTAAATATGGCACTGTTGAAGTAGATGAATTTATGGTAATTGAAAAGTACTCACACGTTATGCATATTGTTTCTAATGTGCGTGGTGAGGTGGAAGCAGATAAAGATGCTTTCGATTTGGTGAAGGCTGTATTTCCTGGTGGGACAATTACCGGCGCCCCGAAAATACGTACGATGGAAATTATTGAAGAATTAGAACCTGTTCGCCGAGGAATTTATACAGGGTCAATTGGTTGGATTGGTTATTCTGGAGATACGGAATTGAATATTATAATCCGAACACTACTTGCTAAAGATGGACAAGCGCATGTGCAAGCTGGAGCGGGTATTGTAATTGATTCAAATCCAAAAAATGAATATAAAGAGTCGTTAAAAAAAGCAATCGCTTTATGGCGTGCAAAAGAAAGTAGCGAAGAAACGGTTAGGTGAGAGAAATGATATTAATGATTGATAATTATGATTCTTTTACATTTAATTTAGTGCAGTTTCTTGGAGAACTTGGACAAGAGCTTGTTGTTAAGCGTAATGATGAAGTGACTATTTCGGATATTGAGAATATGAAACCAGATTTTTTAATGATTTCGCCAGGTCCATGTAGTCCTAATGAGGCGGGAATCAGTATGGATGTTATTAAATATTTTGCAGGTAAGCTTCCGATTTTTGGGGTCTGTCTTGGACATCAATCAATTGCGCAAGTATTTGGAGGGGATGTTGTCAGGGCAGAGCGTTTGATGCATGGAAAAACATCTTTAATGCATCATGATGGGCAGACGATTTTTTCTGATATCCCAAATCCATTTACCGCGACACGTTATCACTCTCTTATCGTTAAAAAAGAGACGTTACCGAATTGTTTAGAGATAACATCTTGGACTGAAGAAGGTGAAATTATGGCGCTTCGTCATAAAACGTTGCCGATTGAAGGGGTACAATTCCATCCGGAATCTATTATGACTTCTCACGGGAAAGAATTGCTACAGAATTTCATTCGCAAATATAGCCCAAGTGTGACATCGTGTTAATTTACGTAAATGGCGCGTATGTAGAAGCGAGTGAAGCGAAAATTTCTCCTTATGACCACGGTTACCTATATGGACTTGGGGTTTTTGAGACATTTCGTATTTATAATGGTCATCCCTTTTTATTGGATGATCATTATGAACGCTTAATGGATGCGCTCGATATATTGCAAATCAAATGGACAATGACAAAAGATGAAGTGATGCTTATTTTAAAGAATCTACTTGTTAAGAATGGGTTAAAGCATGCATATGTGCGCTTAAATGTATCGGCGGGTATAGATGAAATAGGATTACAAACGGAAGTATATGAAGAACCGTCTGTTATTGTTTTTATAAAACCTTTAGCATCTCCAGGGAATGTAGTGGAAAAAGAAGGAGTTATTTTAAAACAAGTGAGAAATACACCAGAGGGTGCATTTCGCTTGAAGTCCCATCATTATTTAAATAATATTTTAGGGAAACGCGAAATTGGAAATGTTGTGAATAAGGAAGGTATTTTTCTTACCGAAACAGGTTATGTTGCAGAGGGTATTGTTTCGAATCTCTTTTTTGTTAAAGGAGATATTTTATATACTCCTTCATTAG